>JAODMX010000473.1 GCA_025464735.1 Frondihabitans sp.
CTCGATCGTGGCGAGCTACGGGAGGTTCGCGTGGCTGCGCAACCTGATTCAGCTGACCCCGTCGCTCCTCGCGTCGATCCCCACGTTCGTCATCGGGATCTTCCTGCTCGAGTACTTCTCGTTTCAGCTCCACTGGATCCCTGCGGTCGACGACGGCTCTTTCACGGCGCTTCTCGCGCCCGCTGTCGCCCTCGGGCTGGGAGCCGCCGCGCCCCTGGCTCAGGTGCTGACGACGTCGATCCGCAAGACACGGGCCGAGCCATTCGTGCACGTGGCCCAGGCCAAGGGTGCGGGGGAGCGGCGGGTGTTCCGCCTGGACGTGCTGCGTAACTCGGTCCTGCCTCTCCTCACGCTCCTCGGGCTCACCTTCGGCGAGCTGATCGCGGGTTCCATCGTCACCGAAACGGTGTTCGCCCGAAACGGCATCGGGTCGCTGACCGTCACGTCGGTCGAGAACCAGGATCTGCCCGTCGTGCAGGGCGTCGTCTTGGTCGCCGCTGCCATCTACGTGCTGATCAACCTCCTCGTCGACCTGGCGTACCCCCTGATCGATCCCCGGATCCTGTTGACCCAGGGGAGGCGACCCCGTCGGATCCGTCGACTAGCGCTGCCGACCCGGCCAACCGGAGTGAACGCATGACCGCTTCAGCAGTGATCGGGACTGTCCCCACTGATGGCCGCCGGTCGTCGGGAGGAGGCCGCGTAGCCTCCCGCGCCTTCTGGCTCGTGCGTCACGCCGACATCACCCTCTCCGTGCTCGTGCTGTTGACCGTCGTGCTCTGGGCTGTGATTCCCGAGGCGTTCACGCGGGTGAACCCGCTCACCGTCGTGCCGGAGCTCAAGCTTCACGGCCCCGAGACCGGGCACGTGTTCGGCACCGACTATCTCGGACGCGACCTCTATTCGCGAGTCATCTACGGAGCGAGGTCGTCGCTTCTCGGCTCGGCCATCGCGGTCCTCGTCGGCCTTTTCGTCGGATCCGCGCTCGGTTCGGTCGCGGGCTGGTTCGGCGGTGCCGTCGACACCGTCATCATGCGCCTGATCGACGTGGTTCTCTCGATTCCGGCGTTCTTGTTCGCCATCACGATCGTCGTACTGCTCGGCTTCGGCATCGTCAACGCCGCCATCGCCGTGGGGTTGTCCTCCTCGGCCGCTTTCGCCCGGCTCATCCGAGCCGAGGTGCTGAAGTCGAGGACCAGTCCCTACGTCGAGGCGGCGACCAGCAGCGGGACGCGCCCGTGGGGGATCCTTCTGCAGCACGTACTCCCGAACTCTCTCGCGCCGTCGCTCTCGCTCGTCACCTTGCAGTTCGGAACCGCGATCATCTGGATCGCGTCGCTCAGCTTTCTCGGACTCGGCGCGCAGCCGCCGGCACCGGAGTGGGGACTGCTCGTGTCCGAGGGGCGTGACTACATCGCCTCCCGCTATTGGTTGATCCTCTATCCGAGCCTGACGATCGTCCTCGTCGTGTTGGCCACCAATCGGCTCTCCCACTTCCTCTCCGCAAGGCGGCACGCATGACCGACACGCTCTCGTCTCCGACGATCTCTTTCTCTGAAGCGACGGACCTCCCCGAAGGCCCAGTGCTCCGGGTCTCCGACCTCACGATCAGCTACCGCCTGAAGGGCGGCTCGAGGACCGCCGTCAAAGGGGCGTCCTTCGATCTGGCCCCTGGCCAGGTGCTCGCGCTCGTCGGTGAATCAGGATCCGGAAAGACCACGACGGGGCACGCGATCCTCGGTCTCCTGCCTCAGAACGGTTCGGTCTCGGGCGGTGAGATCCGCTACCGCGGTCGCGACATCACTCGGCTCCAGAAGGTGCAGCTGCAGGAGCTTCGAGGTCGTTCGGTGAGCCTCATCCCGCAGGATCCCACGGTCTCCCTCGACCCGGTCCGTCGCGTCGGTCGCCAGGTCGAAGACGTCCTGGAGCTGCACACCGCGCTCTCGGCGGCCGAGCGCCTGGAGAAGGTCTACGATCTGTTCCGGCTCGTTGGTTTCACCGACGTCGAGCGGCGCTACCGGCAGTACCCCCACGAGCTCTCCGGCGGCATGCGCCAGCGAGTGTTGATCGCGGCTGCGATCGCGTGCGAGCCGGACGTCATCATCGCCGACGAGCCGACCTCCGGCCTCGACGCCACGGTGCAGGCGCAGGTGCTCGACCTCATCGACACGCTTCGCGCCCGCACGGGGATGTCAATGGTGCTCATCACCCACGATCTCGGTGTCGCGGCTGACCGATCCGACGTCATCGCCGTCATGCAGGGGGGCGCTGTCGTCGAGCAGGGAGCCACGGCCGACGTGCTGCGGAACCCGCAGCACGAGTACACCCGGGCCCTCCTCGACAGTGTGCCGTCGCGGCTTGTCGTCACCCCGAGGACGAAGCCGGCGACCGAACCGGAGGCAGTGCCGGCCATCGACGTGTCAGGGCTGGTCAAGGAGTTCGGGATTCCCGGCAGCCGCGATCCGTTCCGGGCCGTCGATGACGTCTCGTTCACCGTCCCGGCGGGTTCGACCCTGTCGATCGTCGGCGAGTCGGGGAGTGGGAAATCCACGACGGCTCGGATCCTCGCGCACCTCCTGGAGCCGACCTCCGGCTCCGTCTCTCTCTTCGGCACGGAGGTCACGGCGCTCTCGGCGCATGCTTTTCGGCCGCTCCGACAACGTCTCCAGGTGGTGTATCAGAACCCGTACGCGACCTTCGACCCGCGCTGGGACGTCGCCCGGGTGGTCGAGGAACCGCTCCGCGCGTTCGACTCCTCGCGACGCAGATCGGCATCGGGCAGCGGGCGCGTCGCCAGGCACGACAGGGTGGTCCAGGCCCTCGACCGCGCGGCCCTCCCCGCCGACTTCCTCCACCGTCACCCGCGGGAGCTCTCCGGCGGTCAGCGTCAGCGTGTCGCTATCGCGCGAGCCCTGGTTCTCGAACCGGAGATCGTCGTCCTCGACGAACCGATCTCCGCTCTCGACGTCTCCGTGCAGGCGCAGATCCTCGAGCTGCTCGGGTCTCTGCAGGAGGAACTGGGTCTGACCTACGTCTTCATCTCCCATGACCTCGCCGTCGTGCGCGCCATCTCCGATGAGGTGGCCGTCATGAAACAGGGCAGGATCCTGGAGCAGGGAGCCGTTCAGGACGTCTTCTCGTCTCCGCGCGAGGAGTACACCCGACACCTCCTCGAGTCGATCGCGGGCGCCGGCAGCCTCGGTCGCTGAGGATTACGGTGGCCTCCCAGCTCGCCTCATAAGACGGCTTGGCGAGCAAACCCAGAGAACCTCTGGCATCCTCGAGGGACACGCGCGAGGTCTGGATCATCAGCGAGGTGGCTGAAAAAGTCGAACACCTCGCCGCTGCCGACGACCGCGTGCCCCACCGAGAGCAGGAGAGCTACGATGCCCACCACCCCCCTCGCCGTCATCGTTCTCGCAGCCGGTCAGGGCACCAGGATGAAGTCCACGACTCCCAAGGTGCTCCATCGTCTCGCCGGCCTCCCGCTCATTCACCACGTGCTCGAGTCGGCGCGCGCCCTCGAGCCCGAACATCTGCTCGTGGTCGTCCGCCACGATCGCGACACGGTCGCGGCCAGCGTTCTCGAAGTCGCGCCGCACGCCGAGATCGTTGACCAGGACGACATTCCGGGCACAGGACGTGCCGTCGAGCAGGCCGTGGCGGCGCTCCCGGACGACTGGGCGGGCGATGTGGTCGTCGTCAGCGCCGATGTGCCGTTCGTCGACCACGGCACGCTGATCGGGCTTATCGAGCAGCATCGGTCGGAGCAGGCCGACGCGACCCTCTTGAGTGCCGTGGTTCCGGATCCTGCGGGGTACGGTCGCGTCATCCGCCGCGCCGATGACAGCGTGGATCGCATCGTCGAGCAGAAGGATGCCGATGCAGCGGAGCTGGCCGTCGCCGAGATCAATTCGGGTACGTATGTCTTCACCGTTGTGGCGCTCCGCACACACCTCCCGTCGGTGACATCCGCGAACGCCCAGAACGAGAAGTACCTGACCGACGTCATCGGCCTCCTCACCGGCGATGGCGGGTCCGTTACCGCACGCGCGGTCGACGAACCCTGGCGGGTCGAAGGCATCAACGACCGGGCGCAGCTCGCCGCGGCTGCTCGGCGTCTCAACAACCGCATCGTGCGGCACTGGCAGCTGGAGGGGGTGACCATCCTCGACCCGCTGACCACCTGGATCGATCGCGACGTCAGTCTTGCGGCCGAGGTCGAGATCCTTCCGGGCACTCAGCTCAAGGGAGCGACTGTGATCGAGGCGGGCGCCGTCGTGGGGCCGGACACCACCCTCGTCGACACCGAGGTGGGCGAGGGGGCCGTGGTGAAACGGACCGATGCCACGCTTGCGGTCATCGGTGCCGGAGCTCAGGTCGGCCCCTGGTCGTATCTGCGGCCGGGCACGATCCTCGGCGCGGATGGCAAGATCGGTGCCTTCGTCGAGACGAAGAACGCCGTGATCGGCAGAGGCAGCAAGGTGCCCCATCTCAGCTATGTAGGCGACGCGGAGATTGGCGAAGGCGCGAACCTCGGCGCCGGCGCGATCACGGCCAACTACGACGGAGTCGAGAAGCACCGCACGGTAATCGGCTCCCACGTGAGGATCGGCTCGCACAACGTCTTCGTCGCGCCGGTTAGGATTGGTGACGGAGCACATTCGGGTGCGGGTGCGGTCGTGCGCAAAGACGTGCCGGCCGGGTCCCTCGTCATCAGTGTGGCTCCGCAACGCACCATCGGTGGATGGGTCGAGGCCAAGCGTCCCGGCTCGGCCGCGGCGAAAGCCGCAGCGGCCGCGACGACCGAGAAGACCGTGGCCGAACAGCCAGAGAGCGAGTGACGTGTCCGGAATCAAGATCACCGGCGAAAATCGACTCGTCCTGGTCACGGGGCGCGCGCACCCTGCCCTGGCAGATCAGATCGCCTACGAACTCGGCACCGAACTCACCCACACCGACACGCGCACCTTCGCGTCGAGCGAGATCTACGCGCGGTACGACGAAAGCGTCCGTGGGTCGGACGC
>JAODMX010000485.1 GCA_025464735.1 Frondihabitans sp.
TCGATCAGTAGCCTGCGCCCATCATGGACCCGATCCGCCCTACCGGGCCGACAGGATCCGGCGCAGGATCGGCAGGGTCGCCTCATCTTCGAAGGCATCGCCACCCTCGTGGCCGTTGTACGGCCAAACCGCGATCTCCTTCTCGCCGGCGTAGGCGTTGAACGCCCCGAAGACGGTCGACGGCGGGCAGGTCGCGTCCATCAGAGCCGTCGAGAACCGCACCGGCGCGGTCGCGCGCTTGGCGAAGTTCACACCGTCAAAGTAGGCGAGAACGCCGTGGACGGCCTGCTCCCTGCCCCGGTGGACAGCGAGGTACTGGCCGATCTCCCGATAGGGGTGATTGTCGGTGATGACGGTCGCGCGCGGGAAGTCGCAGAGAAACGGCACCCGCGGGAAGGCCGCGGCGAGACCGGGCACGAGCCCGGCGACGGCGAGGGTGATGCCGCCACCCTGGCTGTTGCCGAGCACGACGACCTGCTCGGGATCGACGACATCGAGACCGCGAGCGACGTCGACGGCGCGTACGGCATCTGTGAAGACACGCCGGTAGTAGTAGGTCTCGCGACTGTCGATGCCACGGGTCATGAAGCCGGGAAATTGCGGGCCCGACCCCTCAGGATCCGGAGTGTCACCGCCACCCCAGGCCGAACCCTGGCCGCGAGTGTCGACGAGCAGATGGGCATAGCCCGCCGACGACCAGAGCAGACTGTCGATCGCACGACCTCGACCTCCGCCGTAACCGAGGTATTCGACAATGACGGGCAGCCGCTCGGTCGACCCGTGGGGCACTCGGAGCCACGCCTTGATGCGCTGCCCCTCGAACCCCGAGAAGGTGAGGTCGAACACGTCGATCGTCGTCAGCCCTGAGTCGACGGGGACGAGCACGGGATCGAGGTCGAAGCGCCTGCTGCTGGCCAGCGTGTCGGCCCAGAACGTGTCGAAGTCTTCGGGATCGGACTGGGAGCTGCGGTACTGGCGCAGCTGGGCCTCGGGCAGGTCGACGAACATGCTCTCCACCCTAGTGAACGCGCTCCCTCTCGGAGGGGTCGCGCGGGCGCGGACCACGCGACCGGCGCGCGTCAGCCCAACCCGTGCCGGGGCCCATGTGCTCGATGCCACTGAGGTGGTCGAAGACGATGTTCGTCTGCGTCGATGCCACCGAGGTGTCCATGCTGAGCTGCTGCGCCACGAAGTCCCGGAGCTGCGCCGTCGACGCGCAAGCGACATGGATGAAGAAGTCGTCGGCCCCGCCGAGGAAGAACACGTTGATCACGTTCGGCAGAGTGATCACCCGCTGCGCATAGGTCTCGATCTCGCCGCGGGCCTGCGCGCGAAGCCGCACGGCGACGATGGCCTCCACCGAGAGTCCGAGGGCGGCCCAGTCGGGGTGAGCGTGATACGACCTGATGACCCCGGCCTCATGCAGCGCTCGCACCCGCACGAGGCAGGTGGAGGGCGCAAGTCCGACCCTGTCGGCGAGTTCCTTGTTGCTCAGGCGGGCGTTGCGGGTGAGCTCCCAGACGATGTGTTCGTCGAGAGCGTCGAGGGTGATCTCCATCGGGCTTCTTTCGGGGTCGAATGTCGTTCGTTCGTTGGGGCTCTGGACAAGGATCCTACGAACTTAACTGCAATTTTTCCCCTTATCACCGAATTATCCACTGACTTTACGCCGTTGAAACAAATCCACACCACGATAGTGAAGTCAGCCCGAGTTGAAGGAGACCAGCATGATCATCGGCGTTCCGAAAGAGACGAAGAACCACGAGAACCGTGTCGGTCTGACCCCCTCGGGAGTCTTCGAGCTCGCAGGCCGCGGCCACACGGTGCTCATCGAATCGGGTGCCGGCCTCGGGGCCGCCATCACCGATACCGAATACGTGGCCGCCGGAGCCACGATCACCGACGTCGACGGAGCCTGGGGAGCCGAGATGGTCGTCAAGGTCAAGGAGCCGGTCTCTGCCGAGTACCACTTCCTCCGGCCCGACCTGCTGCTGTTCACCTACCTCCACATCGCCGCCGACCGCGCGCTGACCGAAGCGCTGGTCGCTTCGGGCGCGACGGCCATCGCCTACGAGACGGTGCAGCTGCCGGACGGCACACTGCCGCTGCTCGCCCCGATGAGCGAGGTCGCCGGGCGCATGTCGGTCATGGTCGGCAGCTACCACCTGATGGGTGCGCACGGCGGGCGCGGCGTCCTGCTCGGCGGGGTTCCCGGGGTGCGGCCGGCCAAGGTCACGATCATCGGTGCCGGCCAGGCAGGAACGAACGCCCTCGGACAGGCCTACGCCTCGGGAGCCGACGTCACGATCCTCGACCTCTCGATCCCCCGCCTGCGCCACATCGACGAGATCTACGGCGGCAAGGTCAAGACGGTCGTCTCCAACGCCTTCGAGATCGAGCAGAGCGTGCTCGAGGCCGATCTCGTGATCGGCGCCGTGCTCCTCCCCGGCAAGAAGGCGCCGAAGCTCGTGTCGCACGACCTCGTGTCTCGGATGAAACCCGGATCCGTACTCGTCGACATCGCAATCGACCAGGGCGGCTGCTTCGAAGACTCGCGCCCCACCACGCACGACGACCCGACCTATCGCGTCGAGCAGTCGACGTTCTACTGCGTCGCCAACATGCCGGGCGGCTTCGCGTCGACCTCGACGCTCGCGCTCACCAACGCCACACTCCCCTACGTCGTGCAGATCGCGTCGAAGGGCTGGCGAGAGGCCGTGCGGAGCAACCCCGCCCTCGTGCCCGCCGTGTCGAGCGTCGGAGGGCGGCTGACGCACACGGGGACGGCGGAAGCCTTCCCCGACATCCCGTTCGCCGAGGTTGCGTCGGTTCTGGCCTGACCCGGCCGCGTGCGGCTCGCGGCTCGCGGCTCGCCGAGCAGCGGCCGCAGCCCACAGCAAAGAGCACGTGCATCTGCGATCCTTCTCGGGTGACGCCCGCGACCGACACCCGTACCTTCTTCCGCCTGCTGGACGATCTACGGAGCAACACGCCCGACGACGCGGAGTTCCTGTTCGATCTGTCGACCCCGCACGGTCGCCTCCGGCGCCGCAACCTCGAGCGCTACCTCGATCTTCTGGGCCGCCAGGGTGCCGACATGCTGTTGGTCGCGGAGGCTCCCGGCCACCGCGGGACGACTGTGACGGGAGTGCCATTCATGAGTGTCCGCCAGCTCGAAGCGCGGCCAGGCCTGATCACGGGTGCGGCGGGAGGCGACGGATTCGCTGTGCCTCCGGATCCTGCGGCTCTGTGGGAGGCGTCATCCCGCGACGTGTGGGCGGCCCTTGCCGCCTGGCGAGGGCCCTTGCCGCTGTCGTGGCCGATCTATCCTAACCACCCGTTCGAGCGTGGGCGTCCCGACACGAATCGCACTCCGCGACCGGGCGAGATCCGCGCCGGGACGCCCATCGCGCTGGAGTTGGCCAGAGCGTTCGGCATCGACAGGATCGTGGCGGTCGGCCGGAAGGCACAGGGTGCGCTCGCGGCGGAGGGCATCCGGGTGGAGGCCGTCCGGCACCCGGCGCAGGGCGGGGCCCGGCTCTTCGCGTCGCAGCTCGCCGCGCTCCCCCGCATCCCTCGCTGAGCGCGGTCCCGACCGGGTGGCTTCGCCGATGTGACAGTCGCAGCGCGGAAATGCGCGAAGCGACTGCAGCGTCCGCGATGCCCAGGGGCGAGCCACCCGGTTTAGGGTGGACGCAGCAGGGGAGGGCGGTCGATGACGCACAGCAGGTGGAGCCGAGCGCACGCCGACGCGAGCTACCGCGCGCAGCTCCAGCGGGAGTTCGCCGCGGCCGGCGGTGCCGGAAGCGCCCTCGACGAACTCGGGTGGCGGGAAGGGCGAGCGCCGGAGGGAGCGCCGGATCCGGCACACCTCCGAAAGAGTCTGGTCGAGGCCGCGTACGGGCCGACGTCCGACGCCGGCGCGGCGCGTGCGCGGCGGCAGGAGCTCGCCGCCTTCGACACCCACCGAGCCCGGCAGGGGCGGGCGCTCGACGCCGCGATCATCGCGCTGGAGGCTGCCACCGCCCCAGGAGCGACCGCACCGGCCGAAGCCACCCCCTCATCGGAACTCGCGTCGGACGCCGACAGCCCGCGGCCGGCCCAGCGCCGGCGAACCGCGTTCGTGCTCGGGGCCGCGTTCGCCGCGACCGCCGTCGCCGCGTTCACGGTCGGGAGCGTGGTCACCGGCATCACCGGCCGAGACGATGCGAGCAGCCCGTCAGCCGACGCCCCCGCAGGCGGAACCGGGACGTCCCTCGCGGCGAAGCGCGCCACCACCGAACTCGGGCGAGTTCTGGCCCGCAACCAGCGGGCCACCGACGTTCCTCCCGGCGAGATCTACGGGGTCCCCAGCCACACCTACCGGCTGCTCTACGACGGCTCCGTCGACAGCGCGGGCGATCCGACGCCGTGGCGAATCTGGGTCGGCGCCGGCATCTCGCCCTCGCAACTCTGTGTACTGGGGTACAGCAGTGTTGCCAAGGGCGGATTCGACGACTGCTTCGCGGCCGCCCGTGCGTACACGGACGTGCTGACCTTCACCCACGGCGCGGGGAGCAGCAGCGTGAACATCCGCATCGACCGAGGCGCGTACGCGATCAACTCGAACTGACCGAGCATCCCGCGATCATGCGCTAGCCGGCGCGGCGACCCTCACGACACGCGCAGCGCGACCTTCCCGTGCCGTGGCCCGCGCCCGGTGGTCACGTGTGCCTCAGCGCCCCTCCCGAGCGGAAACACGGCCCGAACCGGCACCCGGAACCGCCCTTCCTCGGCGAGCGCAGCCGCCACCGCGAGCCCGTAGCGCCCTCCTGCTTCGCCGCCCATCTCGCCCATCGACAGTCGTACGCCGAGTGCGCGCGCGCTGAAGTCGGCGATTGTCACGACCGCCGACGCGGATCCGGTCAGCGTGATCAGCTCGGGCAGCGATCCTGCTCCGGCGATGTCGAGAGCCCGGTCGATGGGACCGAGGGCGAGGGCGCTCACCCTCTCCACGAGCCCCGGGCCATAGACCACAGGATCCGCACCAAGACCGGCGAGAAACTCCCGGCTCTCCGCACGGCCCGTCCCCACGACCCGAGCGCCGCGGGCGATCGCGAGTTGAACGGCGACGCTTCCGACGCCTCCCGCCGCCCCGTCGATCAGCAGGGTTGTCCCCTCACCGACGTCGAGCAGGTCGAGCACGCGCGTCGCGGTCTCGATGCTGGTGCCCGCGGATCCTGACTCCTCCCACGACATCGACTGTGGTCTCCGCGCCCAGAGGCTCAGCACTGCGAACTCGGCACTGGCCCCACCCAGCCGCGCGATGTCGACGGAGCCGAAGACCTCGTCACCGACAAAGACATCCGTCACGCCGCTTCCGACCTCGTCGACGACGCCGGCCGCGTCCACGCCGGGCACGTGCGGCAGAACGATCCGCGATGCCGCGGGCGTGAGACCCGTTCGCAGCGCGACGTCGACCGGTGAGACGCCCGCAGCGACGACCCGGATCCGGATCTCCCCCGGCCCTGCATGCGGCTCCGGCAACGGGCCGACGGAGAGAACATCGGCGTCACCGAATCGGGCGTAGTGGAGTGCAAACATGAGCGCCTTCCAAGGTTCGGCCGGCAGCGGAGGCCGGGCACGCACTACCGTAGGTGGTTATTCGGACCAGGCGTTCCGGATCCTGAGAACCGAGAGAAGTGACGACACGAGTGACTCGGAAACCCCGCATCGACGCCGAGCAGAACCGGCAGCACATCCTCAGCGTTGCCCGCACCGCTTTCGCCGCCGATGGCCTCGACCTGCCTGTGCGCGAAATCGCTCGCCGCGCGGGGCTCGGGCCGGCCACGCTCTACCGGCACTTTCCGGCACGGCCCGAGCTGATCAACGCCGTGTTGGTCGAGCAGGTCGCCGCCTGCGACGCCGAGATGCGGGAAGCCTTGGCCGACCCGGATCCGTGGCGCGCACTTCGCACCACGCTGCTCCGTTTCGCCGAGCGACAGGTGTTCGACCGCGGCCTGAACGAGGCGCTCGTCGG
>JAODMX010000499.1 GCA_025464735.1 Frondihabitans sp.
TGCACCGGCACGCGGACGTTCTCGACCCACGTCCACGGCACCGACGAGCGCCTGTGCACCACGATCAACCGACCCGATGTCTTCACGGTCTATCCGGCCGCCTCCGAGCTGTACTTCGCCGCGGTCCGGGCGGTGGTCTCGGTCGACGCCGCCTACTGGCCGATGCAGGCGGCGGGTCTTCTGCTCAGCCTCGCTACAACGGTCGGCCTCCTTCTCCTCTTGCGGCGGCGCTCGCTGGATCCGCGCTGGGCAGCGCTCTGGGCGTGGTGCCCCCTCGTCGCCTCGGAGGCCGTCACGAACTCGCACGTCGACACCCTCGGCGCAGGTCTTGCCCTGCTCGCGACGGCACTCGTCGCCGGCGGACGACGATGGTGGGGCGGTATCGCGCTGGGGGCTTCGATCGCGACGAAGCTGATTCCGGTGGTCGCCGCGCCTGCGCTCCTCCGGAAGCAACCCGCCAGGGTGATCATTGCCGCGATCGTGACCTTCGTCGTGCTCTACCTGCCCTACATCTTCTCGACGGGCCTCAAGGTGCTGGGCTACCTTCCGGGTTACCTCGCAGAGGAAGGGTACGACAACGGCAGCCGCTTCGCGCTGGTCTTCCTTTTCGCGCCGGGGAGGGCTGCGACACCCGTTGCCGTGCTCATCCTGCTCGTCGTGGCGGTGGTGGTGTGGCGCACGAGCGGTCCGTCGGATCCGTGGCTCGGCCAGCTGATCATGGTCGGCGCGACCCTCCTCGTGCTGAGCCCGCGCTACCCCTGGTACGCCCTGCTGTTGATTCCGTTCGTGGCGATGACCGGGCGCTGGGAATGGCTGACGATAGCCATGGCCCTATCGGCTCGGCAGTTCTGGCCCTACGGCAACGTCCGTGCCGTTACCCTGGCTGCCGCGCTGATTGTGATCGTCGCCGTGAGCATCCACCGGTCCGGGCCGGGGTGGTGGGGCCGGATCCGGCAGCGCACGCGAGACGAATGGCGCCTCCTCACCGGGCGGTCGGCCGCACACCCTCCCGAGCTCCAGCGGTAGGCTCCGGCCATGCCTCAGATCAGGGTCAGCGAAGCGGCACGATACCTCGGAGTGAGCGACGACACCGTCCGCCGCTGGATCGAGAACGGCACCCTCGCGAGCGAGAAGAACACCTCGGGGCGCACGGTCGTCGACGGGCTGGCCCTCGCTCAGCTTGCCAGGCAGAATTCCGTCCTCCCGGACGATCCGGCCGATGGCAACAGCTCGGCGCGCAATCGCTTCGTCGGGCTCGTGACCGAGATCACCATGGACACCGTGATGGCACAGGTCGAACTTCAGTGCGGGCCGTTTCGCGTGGTCTCCCTGATGAGCTCCGAAGCCGTCCGCGATCTAGGGCTGGAATTAGGATCCGTGGCGGTGGCCGTTGTCAAGGCGACCATGGTCATCGTCGAGACTCCGTCGAAGCCCTGACCGCGTCAGATTCGACCTCCCGGTCCGCTCCGCGTAGCCTCTCGTCATGAGCATCTCGCTGGGTCTTCCGACGATCCCGGGGCGCCCCGATCCGTCGCTGCCCCCACGTCCCTCCGGCGTCGCCGGTCTCCTCGACCGCTTCGACCGGGTGGCTACCGACCTCCGCGTGTCGCTCACCGACCGGTGCAATCTCCGCTGCACCTACTGCATGCCCGCCGACGGCCTGCCCTGGCTTCCGCGCGACCAGGCGCTCACGGCCGACGAGATCGTCCGCCTCGTCGGAGTGGCGGTGCGCGACCTCGGCGTCCGCCAGGTGCGCTTCACCGGCGGCGAGCCGCTGCTGCGCGCCGATCTGGTCGAGATCATCGAGCGTTGCGCGGCGCTCTCGCCGCGCCCTGAGCTCTCGCTGACGACGAACGCGATCGGTCTGGCGCCGCGCGCAGCGGCCCTCGCCGCCGCGGGTCTCGACCGGGTGAACGTGTCGCTCGACTCGCTGCACGCCGAGACGTTCATGAAGGTGACGCGCAGGCCGTTCCTCGACAAGGTGCTCGACGGTGTCGAGGCCGCCGCTGACGCCGGGCTCGGGCCGGTCAAGATCAACGCCGTCCTCCTCGCCGGTGTCAACGACCACGAGGCGCCCGACCTCGTCGCCTGGGCGCTCCGGCGCGGTCACGAACTGCGATTCATCGAACAGATGCCTCTCGATGCCGACCACACCTGGACTCGCGACTCCATGGTCACTGCTGCCGACGTGCGTGCCCTCCTGGCGCCTCGCTTCGACCTCGCACCCACAGACGAACCGCGTGACGGAGCGCCCGCCGAGCGCTTCACGGCGACCGGTCGCGGGCAGGGCGACGCAGGGCTCTCCGGGACGATCGGAATCATCGCCTCGGTCACGGAGCCCTTCTGCGCCGACTGCCGACGCACGCGCCTGACCGCCGAGGGCAGTGTTCGCAGCTGTCTCTTCTCGCACAGCGAGACCGACCTGCGCGCGGCTCTCCGCGGCGGGGCCGATGACGGGACGCTGGCCGATCTCTGGCGCGGGGCGATGTGGGCGAAGCCGGCCGGTCACGGCCTCGACGACCCGTCGTTCGAGCAACCGCAACGCTCCATGAGCGCGATCGGAGGCTGAGACCATGCCCGTGACCGTCACGCTGCGGTTCTTCGCCGCGGCCCGTGCGGCAACCGGACTCGACGAGATCGTGTGTGTGTCCCCCGCTGAACCGACCATCGCCGAACTCGTCGCGGAGCTTGCGCCCGCGTCCGGTACAGATCCCGCTGAGCTGTCGGCGATCATCGCGCGCAGCTCGTTTCTCGTGAACGGCGTCTCGACCCGCGACCACTCCACGCGGGTCGCCCCGGGCGCCGTGGTCGACGTCATGCCGCCTTTCGCGGGCGGCTAGAGACCACCCTCCAGAACTCCACAACACGCCACTCACCTTCGCCACGAGCCACCATTCGTGGAGTCACGCGCACCACCCGCCAACCGCGAGCGCTAGGAGTGCAGATTCGGGCGGAAGCCCGACGGATCGATGTCACCCAGCGGCAAGGCGACGCGACCCTGGCTGGCAGGCGCACCCTGGGCGAGGGCAGTCGACCGCAGCGTCCAGCCGAGCATGCCCCTCGCGAGCACGGTCACGTCGAAGCCCTCCGCGCCGAGGAGCTCCGCAGCCGCAACCGAACGCGGGCCGCGAGCACAGTAGACGATGACGGGTCGCGAGAGATCGAGAGAAGGATGCTGGGGTCGGGTCGACCCGAATCCGGCGGCGAGCATCGCCCCCGGGATCGCTCCCGCCGCGTGTTCGGACTCCTCGCGCACGTCGAGCAACTCGAAGTCGTCGAGACCACGCGACCGTGCCTCCAGCCGAGCCTCGAGCTCGTCGGCCGTGATCGTGGCGGCGGCGGGAGCGACCGATGTGACGCCCGAGCCGACCACAGGATCTTGAAGGACCCTCGTGACCTGCTCGCGCTCGGCCCGACGCTCGGCCGAGCGCACGAGCCTGCTCTCTCGCCACGTGCCCGAGGCGGCGTCGATCGTGACGATGCGCCCCAGGAGGGTTTCGCCTACGCCGGTCACCAGCTTGATCGCTTCGGAAGCCATGACCGATCCGACCGTGCCGCACAGCGGCCCGAGAACGCCGACGTCGGCACAGGATTCGTCCCAGCCGCCTGTGGGTGGCTCGGGATGAAGGTCGCGGTAGTCGACGCCCCGACCATCGGGCGCGGCATCCCAGAACACGCTGACCTGGCCGTCGAATCTCGACACGCTGCCCCACACGACAGGAAGGCCACGCGCCGCGGCTTCGTCGGCCACCACGTAGCAGGTGTCGAAGGAGTCGCTGCCGTCGAACACGAGGTCGTAGTCGTCGAGGACGGATGCCGTCGAGGCGTCGAGGCGGAAGGGGTGCACCCGAACGGTCACGTCCTGGTTGACAGCCCGGACCCATTCGGCCGCTGCCCGGGCCTTGGGCACACCGACCTGGTCGGGGCGGTACAGGACCTGGCGCTGCAGGTTGGACAACTCCACAGCATCGTCATCGATGATTCCCAGCGTACCGAGACCGCTTTGGGTGAGATACTGAATACCAGGACAACCGAGTCCGCCGGCCCCGACGACCAAGATGCGTGCTTTCGACAAGCGCCCCTGCCCGTCGAAGCCGATCCCAGGCAACCGTAATGTGCGGGCGTACCGTTCGAAGCCGTTGCCGTTTGCCAGGGCCCGACTTGCCGGAGTCTCCTGGCTGGAATCCCCAAGGTCACCAAGAAGAGGAAGCGCCGACATGACCGACCTCCTCGCTTCTCATACCTCAGCCACACCCACTGTACGACGGAGTGCCCCCGCGCGAGGCTGGGTCCGGCTTCAGGCCTTCCGCGCTCGCCCGGCAGGAGACCCGATTCTCGCGGGGCTCATCGGCTTCGTGGTCTCCGTGGCGTTCTCCTGGGTGCCGTCTGTCTGGTACGACGAATCAGCCACGATCGTCTCGGCCACCCGCACGTGGAAAGAACTCTGGACCGAGATCCACCACGTCGATGCCGTTCACGCGACCTACTACGCCCTGATGCATGCGTGGTTCGCCGCGGTGGGGTACACACCGTTCAGCCTCAGGTTTCCCAGCGCCGTAGCGATCGGGGTCGCCGCTGCCGTCGTCACCATGCTGGCGTCCCAGCTGACCGACAAGCGCACTGGGTTCGTCGCCGGGCTCCTGTTCGTCCTCCTCCCGCGCGTCACCTGGGCAGGCGGCGAGGGTCGTTCCTACGCGATCGAAACCGCACTGGCCGCCGGGCTCAGCCTCGTCTTCGTCTACGCCAGCCGTCGCACGCGGAGTGATGCCCGCTATTTCCGGTGGTGGGCGCTGTACGGGATTCTCGCGGTCGCTTCGACCTTCATGTTTCTTTACGCGGCCCTGGTCGTCGTGGCGCACGGGGTCACCCTCGCCCTCTGGGCCCTGCGTTCGCGCCGCGCCGGGCGCACGACGCCGTGGCGGCCCGCGCTCGGAGGCTGGATCGTCGCCGCAGGCATCGCGGGCCTTCTCGCCGTTCCTCTCGCGAAGCTTTCCACTGCCGAGTCAAAGCAGATCGGCTGGATCGGCAAGCCCGATCTCTCAGTCTTCGGTGAGTTCTTCACGACCCAGTGGTTCACGGGCAATCCGGCCTTCACCGTCTTCGGGTGGGCGCTTGTCGCCGTCGGCATCGTCGTCACCCTCCGCAAGGGTGCGAGGTACAACTCGCCGAACGTCCTGCAGATGACCATTCCGTGGATGCTCCTCCCGCCACTGAGCCTCATCGCGATCTCCCTGGTCTCGAATCCGCTGTACTCACCGCGATACGTCACCTTCTGCGCACCGACTGTCGCGATTCTGATGGCCACGGGTCTCACCTCGATACGCCTGCGCTCCCTCATCGCGGCCGGTCTCGTCGTCTCGCTCGGTCTCACGCTTCCCTCCTACGTGGCGCAGCGGCAGCCCGAGGCCAAAGACAACTCGTCCTGGAAGGAGGTGGCGGCGCTCATCACGAAAGAACGCAGGATCGAGGGCATCAACGCCACCGACGCCATCATCTACGGCCATATCCGACGTCACCCCACGGGCTCTGCCCGCAACATCGCCTACGCCTACCCGTCCGCCTTCACCGGCATGACGGACGTGACGCTCAAGACTTCGGCGGCGCAGTCGGGCCAGCTGTGGGAGACCCGCTACCCCCTGTCAAAGACGATCGAGCGTGTCGACGGGCACCACTACGTCTGGCTCGTCACCAGCAACAAGCAAGACCTCCGGCCGAGCGTCACGAAGGCTCTTGCGGGCGAGGGCTACCACGTCACCGACGAGTGGCACCTGAAGTGGGTCAATATCGTCCGCTACCAGCGGTAGTCAGTGCGACCGTCCGTCTGAGCGACCGTCAGTCGGTGAGAACGCGAGCGCCGTGCACCGGGCCGGTCGCACGGACGACAGCGAGTCGCGCAGCGCTGAGAGCGATCTGCAACTCAAGCGCGCCGTCGAGGTCGGGAGCCAGGAAGGCCACGGTCGGGCCGGATCCGGAAACCACGCCCGCCAGGGCACCGTTCTGCTCCCCCAGTTCGAGCACCTCGGCCAGCCCGGGCTCCAGGTGCAGGGCCGGCGCCTGGAGGTCGTTGTACATCACGTCGGCGAGTTGAGCCGGGTCTCCGGCCCGCAGCGCCTGGAGCACACCCGAGTCGACGCGAGGCTGACGCACCGGATTGATGTCGGCAAGATGCCGCACCCGATGCTGGTCGAGCTCGTGGTAGACAGCGGGGGTCGAGAGGCCGAAATCGGCCAGGGCCAGAACCCACTGAAACTGCCCCTGGGCGAGGGCGGGGCTGAGCTCGTCTCCTCGCCCCGTGCCGACTGCGGTTCCGCCCATGATCGCGAAGGGAACGTCGGCGCCGAGCCTCGCCCCGAGGCGGAGCAACTCGTCACGTGTCAGGCCGGTGTTCCACAGGGTGTCGCAAGCGAGCAGAGTGGCGGCCGCGTCGGCGGATCCGCCTCCCATGCCTCCGGCGACCGGAATGTTCTTATCGATGACGAGTTCGACGCCGCCCTTGTACCCGGTCGATTCGGCCAGGAGCCTGGCTGCGCGGATGGCGAGGTTGCTGTCGTCGACCGGGACACCCTCGAGGTCGATTCCCGCAACCGTCGATGTGACTCGCACGCTGAAATCGTCGGCCTCGCGCGCCCGGACATCTTCGTAGAGGGAGACGGCCTGGTACGCGGTAGCGAGTTCGTGATACCCATCGCTCTGGAGATCACCGACGGCGAGGAAGACGTTGATCTTGCCCGGCGCTCGCACATGGACCACGGACGACATGGATCAAACCTATCGCGACCCGAGTAACGCTTATGACCTCGCCGAGTTGACGAGCGGAATGACGTCGCGGGCGAAGCGCACCATCTCTTCCACCTGGGGCGAGAACTGCAGCAGCAGGGTATCGACACCGGCCGCTTCAAACTCGAGGATCCGGTCGGCCACCTGGCGAGGCGTCCCCACGAAACCGGGGCGAAGGCCACGGTTCGAGACGGAGTAATCGCGAAGGTCGGGCTGGTGCTCGAGGTGGGACTGTTTGATGAAGTCCTGGTACGACTCGTAGGCGGCGCCCTGACTGACGTCGGTGATGCGCTCGAGTTCGCTCTGCGCCTCGTCCTCGGTGTCGCGCACGATCGCGTAGGCGGCCATTCCGAAATGGCTGAAGGGCTCGGATCCGGCGCTCTCACGCCTCGCGGTCATGTCGTCGACCTTGCTGCGGAGCTCGTCGACCGTGCCGCCGTGCGTCAGGTAGGCGTCGGCGAACGCGACGATGGCCGCCTTGCCCGCCGGGCTCTCGCCGCCGGCGTAGATGGTCGGCGGGACGCCAGGTTTGGGCTCGAGGTGTGACCCGGTCAGGTTGTAGTAGTCGCCGTGGAAGTCGAACGGCGTCTCGTTCCACAGCCCTTTGAGGATGGAGACGAACTCGGTGCTACGCGCGTACCGGTCGTCGTGCTCAGAGAAAAGGCCGCCGTACTGGCGCGACTCTTCTTCCCACCAGGCGGAGACGACGTTGAGCGTGAATCGACCTCCGGAGATGTCGTCGATCGTGGCCGCCTGCTTCGCTGTCACCGCCGGGAGGTGGTAGCCGGGACGGATCGCCGCCATGAGCTCAAGCTCGTCGGTGACGGACGCGAGGGCGGCCGTCAGAGCCCAGGCTTCGAGGGACGGCGCAGCGACGCCCTTAATGTCGTTGAGGTTCAGCTCGGGAATGAGCGTGAGGTCGAAACCGACCCGTTCACCGGTCTGAACGACCTTCTTGACGTAGTCGAACGTGACCGGCATCGTCTCGTCGTCGACGTTACGGAGCCACCCGCCGAAAATGGGCGTCCAGAAACCGAACCTCACGCGACTGCTTCGGTCGCGTATTCGGCGGCCAACAGGGATCCCAGGAATTTCGCGATTTCGCGCGGCCCGGACTTCTCGGCCACCGCCTCGACGTCGGGGTTGTAGTTCGTGTTCGTGTTGACGTCGTAGACCACGATGCGGCCGTCGGTGGTCTCGATGAACTCGATGCCGGCGATCTCGATGCTGTTCGCGCGGAGGAACTCCGGCAGCCGACGAATGACGGGATGATCCGCGATCGGGTCGCCGTTCGCCGTGCGCTCGCGCAGCTGGAAGAGCGGCGCCGCACCCGGAAGAGCGCAGGCGTCGGCAGGGCAGAATTCGAACGTGTCGCCTGAGGTGTCGACCCGAACCGCGTAGACGAACTCGCCTCCGACGAATTCGGCGCGCGTGTTGAAGGGTTCGGCGGCGGCGAGAAGCTCCTGGATCAGGGTGATGCCGTCAGGCGACTCTTCGAAGTCGGGGCCCGAGACCCAGGCGGCGAACTCTTCCTGGGTGTCCCAGCGGCGAACGCCGAGGCCCTTGCCGCCCTGGTTGTGCTTGGAGATGAACGGGGTCGCGAATGTCTCGGCCGTGCTGGCGAGATCGCGCTTGCCGAAGACAGCCTTGGTCCGCGGCACGTCGAAGCCGAGCTTCTGCAACGCCAGGTGCTGCTGGACCTTGCTCACCTCAAGGTCGATGACCCCGCGACCATTGACGACGCGTCGACCGGCAGCCTCGAGCCAGGACAGCGTGGCACGGGTGTACTCCTTCGAGAACCCGTTGCCGCGCGTATGAGCGCTGGCCGACATCCGCGACCAATACACCCCGGGCGCAGGATCCGAGGTCAGGTCGATTTCGCCCTCCGTGAGGAGCAGCTCTTCGACAGGTACGCCTTCAGCTTCGAAAGCGGCACGCAGCGGCGGGAACCACTCGGGGTTCTCATGGATGACGTAGACACGGGGCTGTTCGGACACCCACCCAGCCTAGGCAGTGGTGCTGCGCGCTGCCTCTCTGTTGCGGGTTGCTACGT
>JAODMX010000524.1 GCA_025464735.1 Frondihabitans sp.
CGCTCGATGCCCGCGGGTGACACCATCACCGTCGGCGTCACTCACTGGCGCGGCGCCCGCGCCGCGACCGACCACCTCGTGCAACTCGGGCATCAACGCATCGCCATGATCAGTGGCCCGCGCGACCTGCTGTTCAGCCAGGCCAGGGTCGACGGGTTTCGGGCGGCCCTCGGATCCGCTGGATTGACGGTCGCGGACGACTACGTCGTTGCCACGGAGTATGGGTTCGGTGCCGGGCGAGACGCGGCCATCGAACTTCTCGACGTCGTCCCGAGACCCACTGCGATTTTCGCCGCCAGTGACGAGCAGGCACTGGGCGTCTATGAGGCGGCGCGCCTCGCCGGCCTCCGCATCCCGAACGATCTCAGCGTCGTCGGGTTCAACGACGTGCCCATCGCCGAATGGGCCTCCCCACCACTGACAACCGTCCGTGAGCCCATTCGTGATGCGGCTCGTGAATCGGTCCGCCTCCTGCGCGCTCAGATGGGTGGGGGAGGAGAGGCGTCCGCGGTAGAACTCGTGACCGACTTCATCGTTCGCGAGAGCACGGCGCCGCCGGCGGCCTAAATCCGATCGGGTCGAAGCTGACGCCATGCAGGATGCCGAGCGAGGCGGTCCTCGATCGAACCGATCGCATCCCGCGAACTCGCGAACGCCTCGTAGGGATCGCCGCCGATGCCATACCCCTGCACGCCGAGAGCTCCCGTGTAGCCGTTCTCGCGCAGCGTCGCGACGACGTGGAAGACGTCCAACTCCCCTCCCCCGACCGGTTCGATCGTTGCCGGGAAGTAGCCGCCGCTTTGCGGTCGGCTTCCACTGACGTTCGCCATCCCGAGATAGCGCGCTGCGCGCTGCAGGGTGCCGTCGAGGTCCTGTCGGTCGGCCGCGTACCAGTGGAACGCGGAGAAAGTCAGGCCCAGGCGCGGGTCGTCGAATGTGGCGGCCAGCCTGACGGCGTCGTCGATTCGTTCCACCCAGCCGAAGGTATGCGGATACAGCAGCAGTGTCACCTCGTTGGACTCAGCCGCCGCAAGCGCCCTTTCCAGAAACGCTCTGGCTCGATCGTCACCGGCCGGATCCGAAGGTGCATACGTGGAGTCCGCGACGAGAGCGACCTCCACGGTGCGTGTCGCCTCCACGCTCCCGATCAGCGCGAGGGCTCGGCGTGTGGCCTCGTCCTCCAGCGGTGCGGCGATGTCGACCGTCACGTAGACCGACGACGCCTCGAGGCCGCTGTCCGCCGTTGCCCGAGCCAAACGCGGGAGGTCCGCCCACGCTGGTTCGCTCCAGAGGGTGAGGTTCGTCCCCGTGTACCCCAATTCGGCGAGCATTTCGCAGCGCGCTTCGAGCGGGTACGCACCGATCGAGTTGTAGAAGCCGACGTCCATTCCGATTAGCGAGACGGTCATGCCGGTGTTCCTCGAGGAATGAGTGATGCCACGGGCGTGGTCTGGGGGAGTGTCGGATCCTGTTCGCCGTCGGTCACCTGGCGCACGATGGCTCGTGGGGTCCCGTCCGCGGTCGTCGCGGCAATTGCCCGGAGCCAGGAGAAGGTGAATTCGGCGCGATCCGTGCGGATCCGACTGTCGACCTCGTCGGCGAGCCACTGAACCAGTTCTCGCAGAGGCCGTGCGTGAAAACCCGCGTCGACAACCGGATGGTGTTCCACGGTCTCCTGTGGAACTCCACCGTCATCGGTCTCGAGGACAACACGGTCGCCGAGCCAGTCGAGCCAATCCCAGCGGACTGCCCCGGTCGAGCCCTCGATCTCCACGAGGCTGCTTTCGGCGCCGTGCGTGCACGCTGCGCGTTCGTAGTCGACGGCGATGACCTGTCCGGCATCCGTAGTCAAGCGGAGAGTCGCGCCCACATGGTGCTCGGCGCGCGCTGTCTCGTCGGCAAACGCGCCCTCGGTTCTGGGGTAGCCCTCCCACGCGTGCACGACGTCGACCCGCACGGGGGTGAAGA
The DNA here is from genome assembly GCA_025464735.1 of Frondihabitans sp. The sequence goes on from JAODMX010000524.1 coordinate 1,969, forward strand.
GCTCGTCGAGCACGGCGATGTCGTACGGCCCCCAGTCCATCAGCACGCCGCCGCCGCTGCGCGCCGGATCACGGAACCAGGCCGACTCGGGCTGGAAGTCGATACCGCTTCGGGACCGCCGGGCCTTGTTCCTGAACGTCACGTGGTACGGCCCACCGAGCTGCGTGCCCGCAACAATCTGCGCCGCACGCTGCGTCGCCGGCACTGAACGGAACCGGGAGTCGCAGCTTTCCAGCACGAGACCCAACTCTCGAGCCGTGGCTGCGAGCTTGCGTGCTTCGTCAGAATTCATGGCGAGCGGCTTCTCGCAGAGCACATGGAAACCGGCCGCAAGGGCAGCATCGGCCAGCGCGTAGTGCGTGAAGGGCGGCGTGGCCACCACGGCGACGTCGTCAAGAAATCGAGGTGCGGCGAGCATCTCGCCGACTTCGCTATGCACGATCGCGGACGGAAATTCGTCGGCGAACGATGAGAGGGCACGGGCATCCACGTCGACGACGTGAAGTTCGACCTCAAGGCCGTCCGCGCTGAGCGATGCGGCCGCGAGGGCGTGTTGGCGGGCGATGAAGCCCGCGCCGATCAGGAAGATTCTCTGCACTGATGATCCTCTTTCGCGAAAGTTGCGTTTCGGTGCACCATACGCTTGATCGGTGATTGTGTGCAACCCGAGTTCTTTCCTCTCGAAATGTCCCACAATGGACGCAATTGGGTCGCATTTCGAGTTGTAAATTAGCAACTTTCGCGAAAATAGACTTGACATTGATCGCGTCGATTGGAACGATCTGGGGTAATCCGGCCGCGTGGCCGTCGTCAACAAGGAGGTTGAGATGAGACATCAACGCAAGGTGCTCATGGCACTGGCACTGGCAGTCGCCGTAGTGATCCCCCTTTCATCGTGCAGCTCGCCATCGACAGCGAACGCATCGAACGCGAAAGTGACGTTGAGCATGTGGGGCTTCTCCCCGCTGTACAAGCCACTTGTGCAGAAGTACGAAAAGTTGCACCCGAACGTGACCATCACCCAGAAGATCGGCGATTACGACGCCTCTCACCAGGCGCTTCTCACTGCGCTCAACGCACACAAAGGGCCGGATATCGCGCAGATCGCGATCGACTACATGCCCGAGTTCACGGCAGTGTCCGGCGCATTCGTCGACCTGCGTACGCTCGGCGCGAGCAAGGTCAAGAAGGACTATCTCGACTGGCGCTGGCAGGGCGGCGTGGCCTCGGACGGGTCTGTCGTCGGTATTCCCACGGATGTCGGTGGCCTCGCGGTGGCGTATCGCACCGACCTGTTCAAGAAAGCAGGACTTCCCACGGATCCGACGGCCGTCGGGAAGCTCCTCTCCACCTGGCCGGACTACATCGCCGCGGGAAAGAAGTACACCGCCGCCACCGGGAAGAAGTTTCTGGACAGTGCCACGCAGCTGTTCCAGGATGCTTCCGACCAGGGGTCGGTTAAGTACGTGAACTCGAAAGGGGCGTACGTCTACGAGACGAATCCGTTGATCAAGACGGCCTGGAACTACGCCACCCAGGCCGCGCAAGACGGCATCACGGCTGGCCTCGCGGCTGACTCGCCTCAGTGGTACGCAGCGCTCGCCAACGGAGGAGTCGCTACCGTCCTCGCACCGTCCTGGATGCTCGCCCAGATCCAGAGCGCGGCTCCCAAGACCAAGGGCGACTGGAGTGTTGCCACGATGCCAGGCGGCGCAGGCAACAACGGAGGTTCCTTCCTGGCGATCCCCAAGGGCTCAGCCCACGCGCAAGCGGCCTACCAATTCATCACCTGGCTCGAGGCGCCGGCTCAGCAGTTGACGCAGTTCAAAGCCACCGCGGATTTCCCGGCCGTACCGTCCCTCTACTCAAACGCCGCCGTTCAGAATTACACCTCGTCGTTCTTCAGCGATGCCCCGATCGGCAAGATCTACGTGAACAGTGTTGAGAACTACACCAAGCACCCGGTCGGCGCCAAGGATCGCATTCTCGAGCAGGAGTTCCAGAACGGGGTCGGGCGGGTAGAAACGAACGGGCAGTCGGCCCCCGCCTCCTGGGCACAGACCATCGCGGCCGCGAAGCGGGACCAGTGACAGGCATCGCGGTCGGTTCCCGCCCCGTCGTCAGGCGCTCCACACCACGGAGGCCGTGGCGGGAACGTCTTACGCCCTACCTGTACATCGCTCCGTTCTTCGTCATCTT
>JAODMX010000073.1 GCA_025464735.1 Frondihabitans sp.
GATATTCGTCTTGCTCCGGCAACAGCGAGTAGGGTCGCCAAGAAGCCCATTCGTCCGGGCTCCGCTCATTCTCTGCATAGTCGTCGGCGCCGCACTGATCATCCTCGGGGCCTTGCTCCCGCAATAGACAGCCCCTTGAATCCTGTCTCGCAGCCTGATGCTGCGGACGTCACGCCGAACCAACTACACAAGAAATCGGACAGAACCTTCAATGGAAGGGTTCGGAGATATCTGGAGATAGCGGTGGTCCTCTGGGTGATGGAGGCAATTTCCTCGGAATCGCCTCAGCCGACAACAGTGCACACACCTACGCCTGGTACTCGAAGTCGGTGCTCGTCGGCTCGGCGACCGGCCTGACCCTTCACTACTGACATGAAAGCGCTCCTGATCGTGCCAGCCGTCCTCGCCGTTGCTCTTGCGACCGCGGGATGCACGTCGGTGGCGAAGACCGCCGACACATCGCACGCAACGCCCGCCCCGACATCGGCGTCACCCACGGGACCCTTCGGACAGGCCCTCACTTTGCCGATAGTGAAAGCGGCGCCCAGCGGCAAGGGCGTTGCCTGGTCCGTCGGCGCCCTCAAAAAAACCGACAAGACTGTCACGGTGGACTGGTCCGATACTCCGAGCGCGGTGTGCGGACGAGCAGACGAGATCCGGCTCGACGAGACTCAAAAGAGCGTGACGATTCAGCTGGTCCCTGGCAAACGGAAGATCAAGGTCTGCTCGTCCGACTTGCACGACTTCAACACCACCGTGGCCCTGTCTGCTCCAATCGGGACACGGGCCTTACTGCAACAGTGAAGGCCACGTCGAGCATCGGCGATCGAGAGGACGAGCAGAGTGGTCGCGGTTTCCCCGAGATCGTCGTCTTCAATGCCGACGACCCGGAAGCCGGCGCTGTCAGTGTCCTGCATCACGCTAGAGACAGCGGCGCTCATGACCCCGTGGTCTGGCATACTGGTTGTTACTGATTGGCCATTCTGTAACAAACAGTAAGTTGAGGTTGTGATGCAGCCGAGTCCCTATACGCCGGGTGAGCTTGCTCGTGCGGTTCCCGGCCGAGCGGTGCAGCTCGGTGAGTTCGAGGAGCGGCTCTCGTACCTCGTCGATCTGCATCGAGTCGTCGGCCGGATCCGCGTCGACCACGGCCCCCGCGGCTACGGGAAGACATCGCTGCTGCGGCAGTATCAGCTTCGTGCCGACGACCGCGGCGCACTCACCGTGTGGGTGACCGCGGGCGAGGAATCAGGGCTCGTTGCCCAGATTGCCGATGCGCTCAGCCGTGCGACGTTGACGTGGCGATCGGAGGCGCGTGCTCGGATCCAGGAGTCACTGCAGGCGCTCACGGTCAGTGTCGGGATCCCCGGCGTCGCCCACGTCGACGCGACCGTACGAGGCCGAGACGCCCGCGGTGTGCCGACGGGAGCCCGCGAGTTCGAGGACGTCGTCCGTGCGGCCGCCACCACCGGCGACGCGACAGCTCTGGTGATCCTCGTCGACGAGATCCAGGCCGCCGATGCCGCGGGCCTGCGCACCCTCGCCTACGCCTGGCAGCACCTACAGGCCGAGGGCACCGACATCCCCGCCGCAGTGTTCGCCGCGGGCCTGCCGAACACACCCGACGTCGTCGCGGCAGCCGTGACATTCTCCGAGCGGATCGCCTTCCGACCGTTGAACCTGCTCTCGGCCGAGGCAGAGGAGATCGCCATCATCGAGCCGGCCATCCAACTCGGCATCACCTGGCAGCCGGACGCTCTCAATGAGGCCCTCGACATTGCCGCCGGCTACCCCTACACGTTGCAGCTCATCGCCGATGCCTCCTGGGCTGCCGCGGGTCGCCCGGACCCAGGCGCTACTGTCACCATCGGTCACGTCCAGACCGGCCGAGTGAACATGCAAGCGGACCTCGAAGCCCTCTACCGCGGTCGCTGGGCAAACGCCACGACGCAAGAGCAAGACCTCATGGCGGCCATGGCCGACCTGGGCGACGGCCCCGTGAAGCGCTCTGATATCGCAGACAGGCTAGGCGTGACGGCCGAGAGCCTCGGGGTTCCCCGATCGCGACTGATCGACAAAGGATTCATTCAAGCGGCCGGACGCGGCAGCCTCGAATTCACCATCCCCGGATTCGCGGTCTTCATCCGCAACCGGGGCGATTGATCACGGCCCGTCCTGCACCAATTTGAGTGTGAAGTTGACCGAGAATTGGCGGTGTTTTGTGATCGCTCGGTGTCGTAGTCAGGGGCCGAGGCCGTCTTGGATCTCATGGGTTTCGGCACACTTAGGTTTCGAGACACCTCGAGGACTGCATTTCAGGAGTCCGTTCGGGCCCGTTAGCTCGATGCCTTGCCCTTTCGCGGACTCGACCAGCTCCGCCGCTAACGCGGCGAAGTCCGTCTCCGCAGGCAGCGGCCGTCCGGTCTCGAGATCAAAGCGGACATGTTTTTGGATGTCTCTGCTCATGCGTGATTCTTCCCATCCCACGACCCAAGGCCGTGGATGTCACGCCGATGCAGTTACACAAGATTTCTGACAGACCCGATATGGGATGTCTCACCGGCATCGGCTTCTAGGACCGGATGCGCCCAGATTGTGACTTTTATCGCTCCGTGGCGGTATTTCGTTACCGTTAAATGGCGGATTCGCAAGCAGGGATGCGGACCGAAACGGTTGACGCGCTATTTGGCGTCGGTGACGATGACGGTCTCGCGGATGAAGGTGCCTCGCACAGCGGTGTGGAGTAGGAATTCGGCGACGTTGGTGCGGGAGGTCCAGGGGAAGAGCGGCAATTTCTTGGCGTCCCCGAGGATGACCGCGGTGTAGCGGTTGGTCGCCTTGTCGTTGAGCGCTCCGGGATATTCGAGGGTCCATTTCACATCGCTGGCGCGCAAGAGCACCTCGGATGCGGCCTTGTCTGCATAGGTCTTTCGAAGAGCGGTACGGAATATGGGCTTGACGAGGAATGAGGCTTTCGCAAGGGAGTCACCGACGCCGAAAGCGGACACGATAACAACACGGTCAACGCCGGAGATCTTGGCGGATGCGATGATCGAGCGGACAGTGTCGGTGATCAGTGTCGGGGTGTCTCGGGCATTCCTCACCCCAATGGTGCTGATGATCGCATCGTGGCCGCTGGCTGCTGCCGCGATCGTTGCGGCGTCCGTCACGTCACCAGTGACGACCTGAGCGCGCGAGTCCACGCGGACGCCAGCGCTGCGGACCAGCGCGGTGACCTGATGCCCCGCATCCAGCGCTTTCTGAACGAACAAGACGCCCGTGCGACCCGTTGCTCCCAGGACCAGAAACTTCATGGAATGCCGCTTTCTGCTGCTCGTCCGTGACGATCGATTCGTCGGGATCACATACCACACTAGTCATGACAGCTGACTATGTGCAAGTCTCGGTGGGCTGCGGCACGGGGAGCTTCCTACCGCGCGTAAGGGTCGGTGATCTCGCGGAGCTGGTCCAGTATCTGCTGCAGGAGTGTGAAGTTGCGGGTGCCGAGGTACGCCTTCCACTCCGCCAGGATTTCCTCGAGTGTCGCTCCGGCTATCTGAACCGCTCGAAGTCCCCGTCCCTCGATCACGATGAGCCGGGCGCGACCGTCCGACGGGTCGGGGATCCGGCGCACGTAGCCCAGTCGTTCCAATTGGTCGACCATCACTCCGGCGCTTTGTTTGGTCATCTGGGCCTGATCCGCGAGGTCCGTGAGGCGTGAGCCATCGGCGGAAATGCGTTGAAAAACGCGGCACTGCGCTAATGTCCAGTCGCTGAAACCGGCAGCCTGAAGGGCCTTGAACATGCGGTCCTCCGAGTACCGATAGGGGATGAACAACGACACCCCTAAATTGACGCTCTGCTCGTCACCCATGCCGCCTTCGGCTCCTTTCGCTCACCTGATCCCACGAAATCCACACCTTACGTCAAACGTTGCTTGCGCAAGGACCGTCCACCCCGCACGGGTGAGACAGGTCCCAGGGGGCCCGTGCTTATTCTCGTCGTCGCCATCTCTCGCTCGGCGACTTCACACCCGGGACTGTTGGCATCTGCCTCCATCTGTGATTATAGTCATGATTGCTGACTACCAAGAATGACGACGAGAGGGCAGGTCGCGGCATGACATCGACATCCAACTTCGAAGGGAAACGCGCCTTGGTCACCGGAGGTGGCAGTGGTATCGGCGCCGCGATCGTGCAGCGGCTTGCCTCTATGGGGGCTGCGGTTGCGGTCAACTATCGATCCGATCGGGCCGCTGCCGATGCGCTCGTCACCGAAGTCCGAGACAACGGCGGGACCGCATCTGCCTTCCAAGCCGATGTCAGCGACAGGGCTCAGGCCCACGACCTGGTCGCCGCCGTCGTGGCCGAGTTCGGCGGCCTGGATCTTCTGGTCAGTAACGCGGGGGTTGAGCACTTCGGTGCGTTGGCAACCATCACCCAGGACGATTTCGATCGCCTTTTTCAGACCAACGTCGCCGGACAGCTGTTCGTCACCCAATCGGCGGTCGCCGTCATGAGTGGCGGCGGCCGCATTGTGCTGAGCTCGTCGGTCAGTGTGCGTCTGGCGGTCCATCACCATGCCCTGTATGCGGCGAGCAAAGCTGCTATCCCGGCGATGGTGCGCAACCTGGCTCCCGAACTGGCAGCACGGAACATCGCCATCAACGCGATCGCTCCTGGTGCCACCGCCACCCGCATGGCACGCTACAGCCCGGACTACACCCCTCCCGCTCTCGCCGATGTTCCCCCGGACGCGCTCCTTGAGTCGATGAGCGCCCTCGGCCGGCTGGCACGGCCCGCCGAGATCGCCGATGTCGTCGCCTTTCTCCTCTCACCCCAGGCGTCCTACATCACGGGAACCACCGTGAACGCCGACGGCGGCTGGAACTGACGACCAGCGCACCGTACGGCACATCGTCGTGATTTGAACAGCTTCACTGACATCCGCACCAACCACACCACCGCCGTCACACCCCCCAACCGAAAGGCACCACCATGTCCATCGCCATCACCGGAGCATCCGGTCACCTCGGACGACTCATCGTCAACCAGCTCCTCGCTGCGGGAACACCGCCTGAGCAGATCATCGCCACCGGCCGAAACGTCGCCCCTCTCGGCGATCTCGCCCGGGTCGGCGTCACGGTTCGCCGTGCGGACTTCGCCGACCCGAGCACCCTCGACGCTGCTTTCGCCGGCGCCGACACGCTCCTGCTGATCTCGACCACGACGGTCGGTGACCGGTTCGACAACGCCCGCAACGCGATCGACGCGGCCGCCCGCACGGGCATCTCCCGAATCGTCTACACCAGCATGGTCAACGCCTCCACGGCGCAGATGATTCTCGCCGACGAGCACCGACGCACCGAGGACTACCTCCGCGACAGCGGCGTGCCCTTCACGATCCTCCGCAACGGCTGGTACCTGGAGAACTACACCGACCAACTCCCCACGATCACCCAGTACCAGGCATTGTTGGGCAGCGCTCACGACGGCCGCGTCAGCGCGGCCAGTCGGATCGACCTCGCGACCGCCGCCGTCGCGGTCCTGACGCTGGACGGGCACCTCGGCACCACCTACGAACTCGGCGGTACACCCTTCACTCTCACCGAACTCGCCACCACCATCAGCGACGTCCTCGGCACCCCTGTCACCTACCAAGACATGCCTGTGGCCGATTACACCGGCGTTCTGATCCGTGCGGGGCTGCCCTCGGAGATGGCCGCCGCTGTCGCCGACGCCGACGCCGGCCTGTCACGCGGCGAACTGTTCACCGCAAGCGACGACCTCGTCACCCTCCTCGGCCGCCCGGCGATCACCACCCACGACGCATTCCAGGATGCCGTCGCCCGCGTCACGGCGTCGTGACAGCTCCACACCACCAGGCTCTTACCTCCCGCACGAAGGAATGACCATGTTCGGCATTGCCCTGTTCCTGCACCTGCTCGGCGTGGTCCTCCTCGTCGGCGCCGTGAGCACCACCCTCGTTGTGACTCTGCGCGTGCAGACCGCCCGGACCATCCCAGAACTGCGCACCGTGACAGCGGCAACAAAGCGCATCGAGTCTGTCCTCGTCCCGGCGATGATCATCATCATCGTGACCGGCGTCTACATGCTCGCCCAGCACAGCACCCACGGCGACAACCCCTGGATTGCCGGCTGGGTGATCACTGCTGAGGTCGTCACCGTTCTCTTGGGCGTCATCGGGCGCACGGTCGAGGCGAGAGACGCCAAACGGCTCCACACCGCGATCGAGAACGCGTCGAACGATAGGCCGAACGCCGAGCTGCGGAAGGTTCAGCTCGCGTCCAGCCCGATCTACTCGGTCTTCTTCGGCACATCCCAGGTCATCGCGGTGCTTTTCCTGATGACGAACCGGCCCGGCCTCGCGGTCTCGATCGCAGCATGCCTCATCGCAGCACTGGCATCAGTCATCGTCGCGGCGGTCCGGCTGCGAACTGTCCGCCGAACCCACCCCCTCACCCCGGCCGGGCTCGGAGCCTGACCGTCAGGCTTCCCGTCCGATCCGGAAAACAAAGAAGAAACAAACCAGCTACAAACTTCCGCCCCAACAGGTCGGGTGCATCTCGAAAACCTAAAGGTTTTCGAGGCACGCGCGGTCGCCTCAGAGCCGTGGGACCAGATGGCGGATTTCCGGGGCTGCGTCTGTCTTGGATGTGGAGTTGATCGGAAAGTGGCGGTGTTCTGTGATCTCTAGGCGGCGCGGTCCGGGGTGAGACTGTCTTGAATCGCATGCGTTTTGGCACACTTTGGTTATGAGACAGTCCGGATCCATAAAAGGGGACGTCATCCCTGTCTCCAACCGCTACGGATTTTCCTACGCGCGCCGACCGATGCGTGACGGGGGCGGCCTCGTTGAACGGAAGACTTCCTGGTGCCTTGGAAACGAGGGACACGAAAGTCAGCCGCGGACGCACCAGCGTGGGGGAGTAGTCGCCACGCACATCGAACAAGTTCATCGAGTGGGCACCGAGTCCGGTTGCTCCGTGGAGTGGCGGAGCTTACGCAGTCGTTCCCAGGACCTGAGCTAGGTCGACTTTCTCCCGTAATTTGGCGACTGGTCCGCTCCAAGTGTTCGTTCGGAACGCCCATTGCCCTGCAACAAGGCTCGGGGACACGCCTAAGGTCGCGGCGAGACTCACGATGTTGGCCGGTGTCGTCGCAGCGTCTAGTTGCGCCCGATATGTCCGAGGGATCAGGTGATCCTCGGCGAATGCGTTGGCTGCGGTCTCCTGCGTGTCCGAGTTGTCGTCCGCCGTGAACCCATCGTCGATGTAGGTACTCCTTTTGGGGTGAAGGAGTAGGTGGGCTATTTCGTGGAGCATCGTGAACCACAAGCCGTCGAGAGACTTGTATCGACTTGTCACCGCAATCATCGGCGTTCCGTTGACCCATCTCGATACGCCGCTAATTCGGGTGTTCGCAACTTCCGGGACGAACACCAGAACGACACCTGCGTCGAGCAAATTCTTCTGCGCCGCCGAAAAAGCCCGTCCTACCTCTTGAGTGGTGAGCTTCGGCAGAAGAGCGGCAACGGTTCGCAGTTTGGCGGCATCATAGGCCGGGGCATTCGCGATTAAATTCGCGGCGTGCAGCTCGGAGAGTCGCAGCCACAGAGCTGTCAAATTGGAATCGATCGCGTGGATCTGACTTCGCTTATAGGACGCTTGCGGCTCGAGCCAAGTCTTCGCATACGCAGTGGGAGAGGCAACCGAGAAAAAGGATAGAAGCTTCGCGACGAGGGTCGGACCCGAATCCGACTCGTTGATCACGTTCCGGTCGAGGAGGATTTGGCGGGGAAACGATGTCGCCCAGTCGGCGAAGCCGGCGAGGGCGCTGCGCCTTTCGTCCCGCGCCTCGTGCGCCTGACGCGCTGCTTCCAATCGAAGCCAGGTCTCTGCAGGTGTCCCGAGAATTTCTTCGAGGGTGACGGCGACGTCGGGCGATAGGGCGGCTGTTCCTTTGATCACGAGGTTGATGTGTTTCGTGCTGAGCCCGGTGCGGGCGGCGAGCTGCGCCTGGCTGATAGATCGTTCGTCTAGTTCCCGCTGCAGGAGGCGACCGGGCTGGGGTGCGAAGTCGAGTTGAGTGTCTTTGGCGATGTAGGTAGTCATGAGTCTCAATTCAGCTCACAAGCCGGAGGATTGACCGGCCGCGAACGTGGATGTCCTGGACGAGTAGCGCTTCTGCCGAAGCGTGGGCGGGCAGTGATGCCCGGTTCACAAGGGCGCGGGGACGGCCCTCGGGTGTGAGTGGTTGAGCATGCACAGCGACTTCGTCGATGGAGAGTGTGAGGTTACCCGATTCGACGCCGATTAGAACGCTCTGAAAGTTTCCGACGCTTTCAAGCCGCGGTGACTTGGTGATCACGTGTAAGAGGTCCTCTGCCGCCTCGATCTGTGTGCCGGTGGCCTGTCGAAGGCGCACCCCGGAGACGCAACAGTCCTCAAGTTGAGGACTCAACCAAGCGAGAAGCACTCTTTACCTCTTTGGTAAATGAAAATCATGGTAAGATGGTGTTTACCCGACAGGTAAATGCTACTCGCTCTCAGCCGAGAGTGGGAGCGACACGCTACAAGGAAGGAGGGCCTCATGGCCCCCACCACCCCCCTGCAGATCATCATCGACGGTAAGTCCTTCACCACCCACGATCACGACCAGGAGGCCGCGGCCCTACTGCGTCTCGCTGGCCATGACCCTAAGCTCTTCGACCTCTTTCTCATCAAAAAGGACGGCATCGAAGAGAAGGTCCACGACGGCCAGATCATCGATCTGAAAGATGGCGATCAGTTCGTCGCTCGGCAGAAGCTTCATTTCACGATCGACGGAGAAGCACACGCCACCTACGACGATGACCAGACGGCCGCCGCGCTGCTCCGCCTCGCCGGAGTGGACCCTGCCGGATACGACCTCGCCCGGATCCTGCCTGCAGGTGGCACTGAAGCCTTCCGAGACGAGCAGATCGTCCAGATCAAGGATGGCGACGAGTTTGTCACTGCGAAGCATGTCGGAGGAGTCGCATGAGTGACGCCCCCGAGTTGACCGTGGCGACTCAGCAGTTCATCAATGACATGACCGCCGCGGGTGCGCCCGCGTGGGCAGACGGCCCCCGCATTCTCTACGACGTGATCGCCGTGGGCGGTGCCCTCGTCGGTCAGACCGTCACGACTGGGGTGAGCATCTCCGAGGTGCAGAGCTGGCCCATGGTGCCGCCTCACTGGATTCACCTCCCCAAATCGATCATGTTCTCCGAAACCAATGCGGATGAGATCGACTGCAAACCGGGATGGAAGAGGCACTCCCGCAACTACGGCTACACGGACACGTCGGTGCCGCCGGCCCTCGAGTGGCTCAGGCACGTTCGCGGCTTCATCTCCATCGCGATCCCAAGGGCTGCCTGATGCGGTATTCCGTGGCCATGGCTGGAGAAACCGAGACAGCCATGCGGGAGCACCTCATCCGCGACGACGGTCAGGAGGACGTTCTCATTGCCACCTACGTACTCTCGACCGGCGCCGAGCGCACAACGGCACTCATCAAATCCGTGATATTCCCCCGCGACGGAGAACGCCAAGTGCACGGCAACGCCTCATTCACCAGCGACTACGTCCTCCGCGCGTCAAGCGAGGCCCGAGCACTCGGCAACGGCGTCGTGCTACTCCATTCTCATCCAGGATCTCGCGGCTGGCAGTCCCTCAGCGACATGGACTGGGACACGGAGTCAGACTATGAGCGTGTCGCCCGCGCCGTGACGATGAAGCCTCTGCTCGGCATGACGCTCGGCGGACGCGACACCTCCTGGTCGGCCAGGTTCTGGTTCGACCGAACCGCGCCCACATGGGCCGAATCGGTCCGATCCGTCTCGGCGAAGCTCCAGGTCACCTGGAACGACGACATCCGCAGCGTCCCCCGAATCACAAGTTCGCAGCGGCGAACCATCTCATCGTGGGGGGAGCGAACCCAGGGTTCGCTCGCGCGTTTACGCGTTCTCGTCGTCGGAGGCGGCAGCGTTGGCCTCGACGTCGGACAGCGTCTCGCCGCGACAGGCCTCGCGACGGTCGGCGTCATGGACTACGACGCCGTCGAAACGCTGAACCTTGACCGCATGATCGGAGCCACCCGCCTCGACGCAGCGCTGGGACGATCCAAGGTTGATGTTGCCGCTCGCCTCATGAGGTCCGCCAGCACAGCTAAGTCATTCGAGGTTCGCAAGCATGAGGTCAGCATCACCGACCCGGAAGGCGTGAGTGCTGCCCTCGACTACGACGTCATCTTCTCCTGCGTGGATGGGCCCTGGCCTCGAGCAGTCCTGAACGGGCTCGCCTACACCGACCTGATCCCGGTCATCGACGGCGGGATCGCACTGGACACGTTCCCGGACGGACGCATGCGCAACGGCATCTGGCGTACCCACACGCTCGTCCCCGGCAGGCCGTGCATGGCGTGCCTCGGCCAACTCGTCGTCGGCGACATTGTCCTCGATAAAGACGGCTTACTCGACGACCCGGAATACATCGCAGGGGCGCACCGGGAGGCTCCGTCCCGTCAGAACGTGGCGGCACTCTCCGCCAGCGTCAGTGCAGCTCTCCTCGCGCAGTTCGTCAGCCTCACCGCACAGCCCGGAGGCCGTGGCGCTCCGGCGCCTCTGCGCTACGTTCTTTCTTCACACAGCCTGGAGCACTCCATGGCAGCCTCCGGCACCCACTGCCCCTATGAGAACTCGCTCGCAGCCGGCGATGCCCGCACCCCAATCGCCGAGCGTCGCGAGGACTGGCGAGCCATCGTCCGCGAACGCGCAAACAAGAAACACCCTCTTCGTCTCCGAAGCCTTGCAGTCGCCGAAAGTCTGCTCCATCGCGCAATCTCGCGTCTCAACCCCTGAACGGGCTCTGGGAGCGCCGGAGAACGTCGAAGCACCCGCTCGAGCCTCGTGGTTACATCCGCGAAGCATCAACTTGAACACCCACGGCACAAATTTCTAGCCAGCGAACGAAAGGCATCGCGTCTTGAATCATGAACGCCCGAACGAGCTAGTCGCCAAGCGGATCGTCGAACACGTGATGAGAGTTCAGCTCGAGCACCACGACACCCATGGTGGCGTCGACTATCTGTCGTCAGACGGAACCGTAGCTCTCGAAGTCACCGCCGTCACTGACGGCGAAAAAGACGGCGCCTGGAAAGCCCTGAAGATGTCCGAGGCCAAGGGTGCCTCGAACGCAGAGCTCCAAGCATGCTGGATCGTCTTCGTGTCCGACAAGCAAACAGGGATGAAGACCTTCGTCCAGCGCGTCCAGCCGGCGATTGTGGAACTCGAGGCTGCAGGCGAGACCTTCTTCGATAATCAGCGGGCGGCCATGCACGTCATCGAGAAGGGGAAGCTCTCGCAGATCTACCGGCAATTGTTAGATGCCGGTGTGGAGCGAGCAACCTACGCGCCGCACGAAGCTCATGCAGAGGACCCGAGCCACATACATCGCTTGCTGACCAGCTCAGGCGGCGGCGGTTCAGCGAGCGGGAGCGACGAGTCACTGGTTCTACTGGTCGATGCGCTCCGTGAGAAGCCAGACAACCCGCTAAAGCTGAGGCAATCTGGGGCCGGGCTGCGCCACCTTTTTGTCTGGCTGAACGACAACACCGGGTTTACGATCGCGCGACCCCTCAGTCGCGAGGCCCCGCCCTGGGGAGGCGATGAGTGGGGGTTGCCTACGATTGCCCCGGCGCTTGACCCGGCGATCACGCACCTCTGGGTCATGCACGCTAGGTCCCGATTGGGCTGGCTGTGGGACGGTGAAAGCTGGCAAGGGTTGCGAGAGTCTTTCGAGGTGTGATTAACGCACACGCATGGGACCAGCAATGGCGGTCCCCGCCCTGGAGAGACCGTACCGTCTCGTATCCCTAGGGATATGAGGCGTCTCGTCGGCCGCGTCGACGTGGACGCGCTGGGCGGCCGGTTTTCGCGGAGCCGCGCGGGCTTGCTCGCACACCGCGATTCTTGTAACTATGTCTCGAAACCTTCGGGCCGAATCCAAGTGCACACCGTTACTTATGAGACACCCTGGCAGAGGTAATTTCAAAGCTGATCGGTTACGCGCGCGTCTCGACGAAGCAACAATCCACAGACCGGCAGGAAGTGGATTTCTGAGCCG
>JAODMX010000012.1 GCA_025464735.1 Frondihabitans sp.
GAGTTCGCGTCGATCCAGGCGGGCATGACTCGCGCCCTCGCGGGATACGGGATCCCGACCGACGGGCTGAGGCTGGTCGATGGCTCGGGCCTCAGCAGTGAGGATCGGGTCACAGCCGACTACCTCACGCGTTTGATGGCCGAGATCGCGGTCAAGAAGGACGACCTCGGCGTCGTCTACGACGGTCTCGCCGTCGCCGGTAAGACCGGCACATTGGCTGAGGACGGTCGCTTCAGCAAGCGCGATGCGGTGGCGGCGGGCAGGATCCGCGGCAAGACCGGAACCCTCGATACTATGGGGGGCCTGACCGGTATCGCCGATGCCGCGGACGGAACGCAAGTCGCTTTCACCATCTGGGCCGAGGGCACGCCGCCCGGCGCATCGGATGCCGCCGCCCGCACGAGCATCGACGCGCTCGCGACCTCGATCTACCGCTGTGGCGGGTCGATCTCGGGCTGAGCGACGGTGGACCTACGACACGACCAGCCGGTGATCATGGGCGTACACGACGAGCTGCACGCGGTCGCGGAGCGAGAGCTTCGCCAGGATGCTGCTGACGTGGCTCTTGACAGTCGACTCGCTCACAAACTCACGAGCGGCGATCTCGCCGTTCGAGAGTCCCTGGGCGACGAGCGCGAAGATGGCCTGCTCGCGCGGGCTCAATGAGCGGAACTCCTCGGGTGCCGGAGCGGCCGGCGCCGAGCGGACGTTCTCGGTGAACAGCTGCGTCAGCTCGTCCGGCGCGAGCACGGAGCTCCCCGCGTGCACCGCTCGCACCGCCGCGATCAGGAAAGCGGGGGAGGCGTCCTTGAGCAGGAAGCCGCTCGCCCCCAGGCGGATGGCCGTTGCCGCAGCTTGATCGAGCGCGAACGTGGTCAACACGATCACGCGCGGGAGCGGGCCGGCGTCCGAACCGCCGCCGAAGAGGGCCCGGACTGTCTCGACGCCGTCGAGGACCGGCATGCGGATGTCGAGGAGCACGATGTCGGGGCGGGTCTCGCGGATGACACGGAGAGCTTCCTCGCCGTTGCCGGCCTCGCCGATCACCTCAAGGTCATCCTGCGCGTCGAGGGCCACTCGGACGCCCCCGCGGAAAAGTTGCTGGTCATCGACCAGGACGATGCGGATCATCTCGCCTCCAGGCGATCGGGTGCGGGTGTGGGGTCGGCGGCAGGAAAGGGGATCCTCGCTCGCGCGGTGAAAACGCCTTCGACCGCTTCGGCCTCGAGCGTGCCGCCGATGGACGCGATCCGCGAGCGCATGCCCTCGATGCCGGATCCGGTGCCCGGGTTCTCCACGTCGTGGGCGCGATTCTCGACCTCGATCACGACGTCGCCCGACCGCCAGGACTCGCGGAACAGGATGCGCCCGCCGGGGACTCCGTGTCGGAGCGCGTTCGTCATCATCTCCTGCGCGACTCGCCGCATGACGACCGCGTGAGTGGCGTCGGTTGTCCGACGATCGCCGCGGACCGTGTGCTCGACCACCACGCCGGCTGCGAGCACCTGCTCGACGATGCTGTCGAGATCCTGCGGTTCGTCTGTCGCCGACTCGGTTGTGGTCCCGCTCAGGACGTCCCGGACCTCTTGGAGCGACTGCCTGGCGGTTCTCGCGATTGTTTTCGAGACGGCTCGGATCCGGGTCTCGTCCTCCAGGAACTCGACCGAGTCCGCCTGGGCGATGATCACCGCGAGGGAGTGCCCCACGATGTCGTGAACGTCGCGCGCCATCGTCGCTCGAAGGCGCTCCGCCTGGGCGAGGTCGAGCGCCCGGGCGGTCTCGCCCTCGGCCTGGATCCGGAGCTCGGACTCCTGACGCTGCGACCGGAAGTACTTCACGGCGAGACCGGCGAACCAGGCCGAGACGAGGATGCCGACGGGGGCGACAGCGGCGATGAAGCGCTGTTCGGGGGGCCCGTAGGCCAGCTGGAGGTAGCGGGCGCCCGTCTGGCTCAGGTATGCGGTGGCGAGGATTCCGCCGACCACCGAGGAGAGGCCGGCGGCGACGATCTCCCATCGGTTGCCGATCCTGGCTCCCGCATAGACGACGAGAACGATCGTGATTGTCGCGAAGTTGGGGCGCTCGTTGAGACTGATTTGCACGATGGCCATGAACCAGGTCAGGGTCAGTGCCCCGCCAGGGCTCACTCGCCGCAGCCCGATTGCCGCGAACGCCAGCAGCACGGCCGGAACGCTGGACGTGGCGACGTCCAGAGGGGGAAACAGAGCAAGCACGGAGAGGACGAAGCCGACGGCGAGGTCGATGAGGAAGTCGCGCCCCCGAAGGCGCGAATACCAGAGATCGACGTTCACGAGGCCCCTTTCGTCTGCGGCAGACAGGGTTATCCTGCCCGATTGACGGCTCGGGCGGGTCGTTCGGAGGGACGGAAGCGTGACGAGCACATCGATCTTGAGGACGAATCAACTCCAAACAGATCGGTCTACGGCCAGGTAGGGCGCGTAGTCTGGAAAGGTCGACAGCGAAGTCGGCAGAAGTGAGACACCAGATGAACCACGACCCCGTCCTCGCCCAGATCCTGCGAGACCGACTTGAGATCGGCGCCGAACTCGATGAGTCGGCCGAGCTCTCCTACCTCGAGCGCGCGCGCCTCCGGCTGGAGCTCGTCACCGTGGTCGAAGACCTCGATCGCGGGCTCGTGTCGCGTACCGATGCGGCGGCGGCGCTCGAGCGGTTGCGCGACGAGGTGGCTTCCCGCGTCTCCGCGTAGCGCCTCTCAGGCGGAGTCCGGCGCCGAACCCGGCGCCGTAGCGGTCCGTTCCGTGAGGTCCATGAATGCGGCGGCGGTCGGCGTCAAACCGCTCTCCCGGCTGACGACGGCGATGTGCAGCAGCCTCTCCGGCAGGATCGTCTGAACGACGCCGCCGGCGCGCTCGGCCAGCTCCCGCCAGCCCGAGGCGAGCACCGCTTGACCGATGCCGCCCAGCACCATCGGAACGATGGATGCCCGAAGCGACACTTCGGCGACGATGATGGCGTCGAGGTCGCCGGACTCCATCATGTCGTCGACCGCCGAACGGATGAGCGAGCTCTCCTGCGGCACGATCAGTCGGAGACCGTTCATGTCGCGCGCATGAACGGCAGGCCCCGGCGGGATCGGGTCGCCGGGGCGGGAGATGAGCACGAGCGGCTGGGGTTCGAGCTGAATCGTCCGGAGACCTCTGTTCGCCCGGGGGCTCGGCGAGCCGAGCACTCCGATCTCGCTCTCCCCGGTTCGGACGGCCTCGAGCACCCGTTCGGGTGTGAACCCCACGCCCAGTTCGAGCCGAGTCTTCGGTCGGATCTCAGCGAAGGCGGCGAGGAGTCCGGTCAGCGGCTCGACGCCGGGGGTCGGCGTGGCCATGATGTCGAGGTGACCCTCCGACGACGAGGCGTCGACGGCGGCTTGGGCGTGATCGAGACTTCTCAGGACGTCGCGGGCGGGCCCGACGAGATCCGCGCCGCTCGTGCTCAGCACCACCCCGCGGCCGACCCGGTGGAACAGCGGGGTTCCGAGTTCGCGTTCGAACGCGGCGATCGCCTGAGAGAGCGAGGGTTGCGCGATGTGGAGGGCTTCGGCCGCTCGTCCGAAACCGCCATGATCGACCACGGCGAGGAAGTAGGTCAGCTGGCGCGTCTGCATCCTGAAAACATAGTCTTTGACTATCTGTTGATCCACAACCGGTCTTGGACACAATCGGTCTGAACCGGTGTAATTGGACGAGTGACGACCAGCGACATCTCCCTGCCCCACCCCGCGACTCAGTCGACCCTCGTCTTCCCGCTCAGCACGGCCCGTCGCACCGTTGCTCTCGTCGGCCTTCTGGTGTCGATGTTCATGACCAATATCGACTCGTCGATAGTCAACGTCGCCCTCCCTCAGCTTTCGCACGACCTCCACGTCGAGGCGGCGGACACCGTGTGGGTCGCGACCGCCTTCCTGCTGTCGCTGGCCTGCTGCCTCCCGCTCGCAATCGGTCTCGCCGACCAGCTCGGGCGCAAGCGCCTCTTCATGATCGGCACGCCGGTGTTCACCCTCGCGTCACTGCTGTGCGCGCTGGCACCGACACTTGGTCTGCTGGTGGGGGGCCGGATCCTGCAAGGAGCGGCTGCGTCGCTGATCTTCGCCGTGGTCATCCCCACCTATCGTCAACTCTTCCCGCCGCAGAGGCTCGGCTTCGTCCTCGGGCTCAACGCGATGATCGTCGCGCTCGGCACCTGTGCGGGCCCGACCCTCGGTGGCCTGATCCTCGCGCACCTCAGCTGGCCGTGGCTCTTCCTGATCAACGTTCCGATCGGCCTGGCCGCGAGCCTCTTCGTCGGTTTCGCGCTCCCGAGCCACGAGCCACCGCGCGGGGCGTACGACCTCCGGGGTGCACTTACCGCCGGTGCCGCCATCGCTTGCTTCCTTGTCGGCGTCCATCAGCTGGCGGACCTGTCGACCCTCTGGGTTGCACTCGTTCTGCTCGCCGGCTGTGCTCTCTTTGTGCGGCTCTTCATTCGCGTCGAACGCGCAGCGCCGGCGGCTGTGCTCCCGCCCGAGCTGTTCACCGGCCGGTTCGCGCTCGCTCTGCTCACTGCGTTCTGGTCGTTCTTCGGTCAGGGGGTGGCGTTCGTGGCGCTGCCGTTCCTGTTCCAGACGGCGTATCACGCCACCCCTCTCGAGTCGGCGCTCCTGTTCACCCCCTGGCCCCTGGTCATCGTCATCGTCGCGCCGATCTCCGGACGACTCGCCGACAAGCACCCGCCTGCCGTTCTGGCCGTGATCGGTCTCTCGGTCTTCACGGCCGGGCTGCTCTCGCTGGCCCTGCTGGGCGGCCACCCGGCGCTCTGGCTGGTGCTCGTCTGCACCGGCCTGACCGGCCTCGGATTCGGGTTCTTCCAGTCGCCCAACAACCGCGACATGATGTCGTCCGCACCGGGCCGGTTCTCCGGGCCCGCGGCAGGCATGCTCAACATCAACCGCACGCTCTCACAGTCGGCCGGCGCAGGGGCCGTCGGCATGGCGCTGGTCCTGACCGGCGCGTCGTCGGCATCGCTGGCGTCGCAGGCGAGCGCCGCTAACGCGGTCCTCTTCGTCGCCGTTGCGGGCGCCGCCGTGGCTGTTGCCGTCAGCGTCATCAAGCTGCGGGCATCGCGGCAGACGACGGTCTGAGCCCGACCCGCTCAGATCAGAATGAACCCGAGAACCGCGCTGATGGCGCAGAGCACGGCGAGCACGAGAGCGGGAAGGTACGACTCCCGGCGACGCTGATGCAGGACGATCGCGCAGATCATGGTCGCAAGCAGTCCGACGGAAGCGAGCGGTGTCAGCACGGGGGCGAGACCGGTCAGCTTCGGCAGGAAGAGCCCGATGGCTCCCACGACCTCGACGAGGCCAATGCCGGTCACGAGACTCGGGCGGAACCCGGCGGCCCACTTCAGGCCACGAGCGACGAGGACGTCGGTCGGCTGGGTGGCCTTGAACAGGCCGGACGCCAGGAAGACGAGGGCGAGGACGATGTTCAGGATCCAGAGAATGACGGTCATGCGCTGATCCTAGGACGATGGTCGCCCATCCGCCGGTGCCGGGGTCAGCGCCGCGGTTTCTTCTCCGGTGTCGGGGCAGCGCCGCTTGCCCGCTGTTCCCGGTAGTACGCGGCCGCTTCCTCCTGCCGCACCTGCTCGGCGCCCGAGGCGATCGGGGCGCGCACGTGCTCGGGTGCGAACCCGAACGCCGCCACGAGATCGAGTGCGTGAGGCCGAAGCCTCGGCAGAAGGCGGTCGTCGATGTAGTCGGTGATCGCCGTCGCCCGCTGGCCCGAAAGGCGGCCGTGGATGAGGTACCAGGCCAGGTGCTTCTCGATCAGGCCGAGGCCGAACAGGTCGCGCAACCAGACCAGGGTCCTGCGGGTCGTCTCATCGGGGACGCCGGCCAGGGCCTCGGTGAACGCCTCCCACTGCAGCAGCTCGGCATGGGCGCGCGCCGCCTCGATCAGCTCGTCCTGGTTGGCGTCGAAGAGCTTGGCCGAGGCAACGGCATCGAGGTGCGCCGCGGGACGCAGCCGGGTGGCGATTTCGGCGATCATAGTCTCGACGCGGCCGGTGAGCAGCTGTCGCTGCGACTCCTCGTCGCGGACGTGACCGACAGATCGGCCGGGCCGGCCGAGATCGGTGACGTTCTGGGCGAGGCGTCGAAGGCCCGAGCGGTCGACCGAGGCCTGACCGACCTGGCCGGCGACCAGTCCGGCCATGGTGCGTGCGTCGACGCCGCGGAACTTCTCGGAGTAGTCGGTCAGCAGCCGTTTCGCGACGAGTTGCAGCAGCACGGTGTTGTCACCCTCGAAGGTGGCGTAGACGTCGAGGTCGGCGCGGAGCTGGGTGAGGCGGTTCTCGGCGAGGAATCCGGATCCGCCGCACGCCTCCCGGGCCTCCTGAAGGATGTCGAGGGCCGCCCAGGTGCTCAATGACTTGAGTGCCGCAGCCAGGGTCTCGAGGTCTTGCCTGTCGTCGTCGGTGGCGTGCTCGCCCGAGAAGACGCCGTCGAAGGTACTGAGCAGCCTTTCGTGCGCGAACGACATCGCGTAGGTCGTCGCCAGGCGCGGCAGGAGCCGGCGCTGGTGGCGCTGGTAGTCGAGGACGACCTCTTCGCGGGTCGGGTCCGCTGCCGTGAACTGGCGCCGCTGGGAGCCGTAGGTGATCGCGATGTGCAGGGCCAGCTTGGAAGCGACGACGGCCGAGCCGTCGAGCGAGACGCGCCCCTGGACGAGGGTTCCGATCATGGTGAAGAAGCGGCGACCGGGGCTCGCGATGGCGGACGAGTAGCTGCCGTCAGCCGCGACATCGCCGTAGCGGTTGAGAAGATTCGTGCGCGGAACGCGCACGTGGTCGAAGTGGAGCCGGCCGTTGTCGATTCCGTTGAGCCCGCCCTTGAGGCCGTCGTCCTCGCCGCCGATGCCCGGCAGGAACCCGTTGTCGTCGCGGATCGGCACATAGAACGCGTGGACGCCATGGTTGACACCGTTGGTGATCAGTTGGGCGAAGACGACGGCCGCACGACCATGAACGGCGGCGTTGCCGAGGTAGTCCTTCCACGCGGCGCGGAACGGCGTCGTGATGACGAACTCCTCGCCGTCGGCGTCGTACGTGGCTGTCGTGCCGATGGAGGCGACGTCGGATCCGTGTCCGGTCTCGGTCATCGCGAACGCGCCCGGCACGGAGAGATCCATGATGCCGGGGAGGAAGGTCTCGTGGTGGTACTCCGTGCCGAGGTGCAGCACGGCCGAGCCGAAGAGGCCCCACTGCACGCCCGCTTTGATCTGGAGCGACGGATCGGCCGTCACGATCTCCTCGAAGGCCGCGATGTTGCCACCGTGATCGTCGTTGCCGCCCAGGTGCTTCGGAAAGGCGCGGAGTACCGCGTCTCGGTCGAGGAGCCCCTGCAACTGGCCGAAGACTCGCTCGCGCTGCTGGGTCAGGGAGAGGTCGGCCTGGCGATGGAACGCGGGGTCTCGCATCAGGGCACGCGACTGCTTCCTGGCCTCGGCCCAGCGGCCGAGGAGGTACTCGCCCAGCCAGGCGACATCGATCGTCGAACCGTCGGCGCTCGGCTCGGGAGGCGAGGTAGGAACGGTGGTCGGGGTGTCTTCGAGACGCGTCATCAGCACTGATTTCTTTCCGGAGAAGGAGTTCTAGAGGGCACGCTAGGACGGCCCCGGCCCGCCCTCAAATTCGTCGTGGACGCCCGACGACAAACGGGCGGTCCGAGGCTCGGCGCTTGTCGATATCCTCAACGCCGTGGTGAAGGCTCCCTTGTCGCGGACGACGGAATCAGATAATCTGATTCCATGCACACAATGACCGCAACCGAAGCGAGCCGATCGTTCGCGTCGCTTCTCGACGAGGTGGAACGCGGTGAGACCGTCGTAATAACGAGAGCCGGACGTCGCGTTGCGTCCGTCGGGCCGGCCCCTCGAGGCAACGGCGCTGAGTTCCTCGCCATGCTTGGGAGCTCGGCTCGCGACGAGGCTTTCGCCGCCGACGTCCGTGCTGCCCGCGACGCGGTCACGAGTGAAGGTCCGGCGTGGGCAGACGACTGATCGTCGACACGGGCGTACTCGTCGCGTCCGAGCGAGGCATCCGTCCGCTGGCGACGGTCGTTCAACCAGAAGACGACCTGGTGATCGCAGCGGTGACGATCGCTGAGTTGCAGACCGGAGTCGAACTCGCGTCTGAGGCACGGCGCGTAGCGAGGGCACGATTCGTCCTCGATGTCCTCACGACGCTCCCGATCGAGGCGTACGACCAGGAGGTCGCCGTGATCCACGGTCGACTTCTGGCCCACGCGCATCGAACCGGCACGAAGCGCGGCGCCCACGATCTGCTGATCGCAGCAACAGCCGGAGCCACCGGGCGAATAATTCTCACCACGGATGCCAAGGCGAGCTTTCACGATTTGCCCGGAGTCGAGTGTCTGGTCGTCGCCTGACCTCCGCGGTGCGCCTCCGATCGCGCGCCGTCTTCTGAAGACAGGCGTACGTCTGCCCAGCGTGCGTCACGGGGTCATCCGGCCCCCTAAACTTGAGGAAATCCGGCCCGAAGGGATCACTTGATGAGCACTCTCGAAGGATCGAGGCGTGACGCAGGCGGCAGCCGCGACGACGTGAGTGGAGCTGTCGACGGAGCCCTCCGCAGCGACGTGAGCTTCCTCGGAAGCCTGCTCGGTCGAGTGCTCACCGAGGCCGGCGGCGAAAGCCTCTTCCGCGACGTCGAGGCGCTCCGGGCCGCCGTCATCGACCGCTTCGAGGGGGCGGCCGACTCGTCGATCGATCGTGCACAGGCGATCGCCGACGCTCTCGACCACGACCGTGCCGAGCAGGTGGCCCGAGCGTTCACCTGCTACTTCCACCTCAGCAATCTCGCCGAAGAGCACCACCGCGTGCGCGTCCTCCGTCGCCGTGGGCCGAACGAGGGTGGCGCCTCCGACTCCCTCCCTGCCACCCTGCAGAGCCTCACCGACGAGGTCGGTGCAGAAGAGGCCTCGAAACGTTTGCAGGCCCTGCGCTTCCACCCGGTGCTCACCGCGCATCCGACGGAGGCCAGACGGCGGGCCGTCGCGTCGACCATCCGCCGGATCAGCGATCTTCTCGACGAACGCGATCTCGCGGCCAAC
Source organism: Frondihabitans sp. (assembly GCA_025464735.1). The sequence continues at coordinate 9,149 of JAODMX010000012.1, forward strand.
GAGGTCACCCTGCACGAGACCGAGCGGCGCCTCCTGGAGGCCATCGACACCCTCTGGCGAACCTCACCGATCCGCACCACTCGGCCGACTCCGCTCGACGAGGTTCGCACGGCGATGAGTATCTTCGACCAGACGCTCTTCGAGGTGGTTCCGCAGGTTTATCGTCTCCTCGACGACCGCATCCTGGGCTCCGAAGCCGGTCGCGAGGCCGTCGTCGCGCCGTCATTCTTCCGACTCAGCAGCTGGATCGGCGGTGACCGCGACGGTAATCCGCACGTCACGGCCGAGATCACGCGGAAGGCCGCCGCGATCGCCTCCGAGCACGTTCTCCTCGGTCTGCACCGCGCGACCACCCGCGTCGGAGGCACGCTGACCCTCGACCAGGCCGACACTCCAGGCGACCAGCACCTGGCTGCTCTCTTCGCCGAGCAGAGGTCGATGGCGCGCGAGGTCGCCAAAGAGATCGGGGTGCGCTCGCCGAACGAGGTTCACCGCTGCGTGCTGCTCTTCATCGCCGCCCGAATCGAGTCCACGCGGCGCGGCGACTATCTCGGCTATGCCTCGCCCGACGACCTGCTGCACGACCTGAAGGTCGTCCAGAACTCCCTGCGGGCGGCCGGCGCCCACCGCAGCGCCAACGGCGAGCTCCAGAACCTCATCTGGCAGGTCGAGACCTTCGGGTTCCACCTCGCCGAACTCGAGGTGCGGCAGCATTCCCAGGTGCATCGCACGGCCCTCGCCGAGGTGCGCGAGCACGGGGCCGGCAGCAGCCGGCTGAGTCCGATGACGATCGAGGTGCTCTCCGTCTTCCGCACCATCGCCGACCTGCAGAAGCGCTACGGCGTCCGTGCGGCGTCGCGCTACATCGTGTCGTTCACGCAGTCGTCCGAAGACCTCGCCAACGTGGTCGAACTGTCCGAGTTGGCGCTCGGCTCGAAAAAGGCCGCACCCGTTCTCGACGTGATCCCGCTCTTCGAGACGTTCGCCGACCTTTCGGCGAGCACTCGGATCCTGGGCGAGGCTCTCGAGACGACCGCCGTGCAAGAGCGGCTGAAAGCAACCTCGCGGAAGCTCGAGGTGATGCTGGGTTACTCCGACTCCTCGAAAGACGTCGGCCCGGTCTCGGCCACGTTCGCACTCTTCAAAGCGCAGGCCGCAATTGCGGACTGGGCTCGCGAGAACGACATCGAGCTGACCCTCTTCCATGGGCGCGGCGGCGCCATGGGTCGTGGCGGCGGCCCGGCGAACGAAGCCGTGATGGCGCAGCCGCCCGGTTCCGTCGACGGCCGCTTCAAGATCACCGAGCAGGGTGAGGTCATCTTCGCCCAGTACGGCAACAAGACCATCGCCGCCCGGCACATCGAGCAGATGGCGGCCGCGACGCTGATGGCGTCGAGCCCCTCCAACGAGAAGCTCAACGCGGACGCCGCCACGCGGTTCGCGCCGCTCGCCACGACGATGGACAAAGCGTCGCGCGACGCGTTCTTCGGCCTCGTCAAGGCCGATGGGTTCGCCCAGTGGTTCGCCTCGGTGACGCCGATGGAAGAGATCGGCCTGCTCGCGCTCGGCTCGAGACCCGCTCGTCGAGGCCTGTCGGTGGAGTCGCTCGAAGATCTGAGGGCAATCCCCTGGGTCTTCGCCTGGAGCCAGGCGCGCATCAACCTGGCTGGCTGGTACGGCCTCGGGTCGGCTCTCGAGGCCGTCGGCGATGTCGACGTGCTGCGGGAAGCCTTCGGTGCCTGGCCGCTGTTCGCCGCCATGATCAAGAACGTCGAGATGTCGCTGGCGAAGACCGACGAGGGGATCGCCCGCGAATACCTGGCGCTGGCCGACCGACCTGATCTGACCTCCCTCGTCCTAGACGAAATGGAACGCACGCGCCGCTGGGTGACCGCCACGAGCGGGCATGCCGATGTGCTCGACGACCGCCCCGTGCTGAGCCGCGCCGTCCGCCTCCGAAGCCCCTACGTCGATGCCCTGTCGCTGCTGCAGCTCCGAGCGCTTCGCTCCATCCGCACGACCGTCGACAGTGATCCGGCCGATGCTGACCACCGGCTCCTGCTCCTCACCGTCAACGGAATCGCCGCCGGGCTCCAGAACACAGGCTGAGCGGCGCACCAGTGAGACGAATTGTCGCGATCGACGAAATCGCGCCGGGGGTTCACTTCGTTGAGGGCCCCGGATCCAACTGGGTCATCCTCTCGGGCGACGGCACCGTCAGTCTGATCGACGCCGGCTACCCGGGCGACCTCGATCTGGTCACAGGCACGCTGCGTGATGTCGCCGGCGATGCGCGGCTTGCGACGATC
>JAODMX010000048.1 GCA_025464735.1 Frondihabitans sp.
AGCACCGAGGCGAGGGTCGACTTGCCGGCTCCTGACGGGCCTTCGATCAGGATCCGGTCCCCCACGCGCACGTCGAAGGAGACGTCTTCGAGGGCAACACGTGACGCCGCCGGCCACCGTGCACCGAGGTGCGTCAGTTTCAGCGCGATTTCGCCGGTCGCGGGCAGCACGAGAGGTTCAGGGTCACCCTCCTGGTCGGTGGCCACGTCTCCTCGATCGTCGACGACGATCTCCGGTGCGACCACGGCAGGCGCGGCCGACTCGACGCGCTCTGCGCTCGCGCGCACGCTCCGCCACGCAATCACGGCCACGGGGACAGCGCCGACGACTTCGAAGACAGCCAGCGGCACGAGCGCGACCAGTGCGTATTCCGGGCCGGTGATCCCGTGACCGAGGCTTGGCGAAGCCACGACTGTGATGCCGAGGACCGCGGCGCCCGAGAGCAGGCTGATCAGGGCTCCGACCAGCCCTGCGGTCCAGGCGCGTCGCAGCGACGCCGAACGGAGGTCTTCGTCGAGGCGATGCACCCGGTCAAGCTGAGCCGCGAGTGCGTCGAAGGCCACAAGGACATCGAGATTCTGGATGACGTCGAGCACGGCCCCGCTGAGGAGACCACGGCGATCGGCCAACGCCACCTCCGTCGTGCGTGCAAGAGCGTTGGCGACGAGGCAGCCCACGGCGAAGGCGACCACCAGTGCCACGAGAAGTGTCAGCCCCGCGACGGGCGAGATGATCGTGACCGCGACGACGGCGAGGACGGCCGACGCCGCTGAGATCGTCAATGGCTGCACGACGCGGAGCGGGAGGTCTTGCAGAGCGTCGACGTCACTCACCAGGCGGCTGAGGAGGTCACCCCGCGACGTCGTTCCGAGGCCGGCGGGAGCGATCCGGACGAGCCTTCGGTAGAGCTGCGTTCGGACGACCGCCAGCTGACGGAAGGTCGCATCGTGACTGGCGAGCCGGTCGAGGTACCGGAAAAATGCGCGGGAGAGCGCGAACAGCCGTACCGAGACGATTGCGATCGAGAGGTACAGGATCGGGGGCTGCTCGGCGGCCCTCGTGATGAGATACGCCGACGTCGCGAGGAGCGCGATGCCGGAGAGCGCACTCAGGACACCCGCCGCCAGGCCGCGCCACGAACGTCGGAGCGGTGGCTGGGCCGTCCTGAGCAAGGACTGCGTCATGCGAGGACCTCCCCTGCAACGAGGTTTGCGCGCGCTGAGTCGAGCTCGTACACGCGGTCGGCCGCCTGTCGAACCCCCGGACGGTGCGTCACGACGAGCACTGCGACGCCCGAGTCCGCGACGCGGCGGAGCCCCTCGACGAGAACCCGCTCTGTCGCGAGGTCGAGGGCCGAGGTGGGCTCGTCGACCACGAGGAGCTTCCCGTTACGCCGTCGGAGGCGATAGAGAGCCCGCGCCAGCGCGACTCGCTGCGCCTGCCCCCCGGAAAGGCCTGTCCCGCCGGCGCCCAGTTCGAGGTCGGGAGCGATGTCCGGACCCCCCGCTTCGGTGAGGACCGCCCGCACAAGTCCGGGGTCGATTTCGTCGCCCAGGGCGACGTTGGCGGCGACAGCGCCACCGAGGAGCCCGGGCTGCTGCCCGGACCAGGACGTCTCAGTGGCTGTTGGTGCCTCCCCGGTCGCCTGCCAGTGGATCGTCCCACGCAAAGGCACCGCCCCGAGGATGGCGGTGACGAGACTCGTCTTCCCGATGCCGCTCGGACCGGTGAGCACGGTGACTTCGCCGGTCGCGATGTCGAGGTCGACCGGGCCGATGACGATCCCCTGCCCGTGGTCGACCGTCACGCCGCGCAGTTCGAGGACGTCGGGGGCACTCGCCACGCGCCTCGCGACGGGCAGCGGGTACTCCTTCACCGACGGGACATCGGCCGTTTCGCCCAGTACCTCGAAGACCTCTTCAGCCGCCGCGACACCGTCAGCCGCGGCATGGAAGTTCGCACCCAGCTGCCGAAGCGGCAGGTACACCTCCGGCGCCAGGAGCAGAAGGAACAGACCAACCGGGAGGTCGAGGGAGCCACTCACGAGCCGCACCCCGATAGCCACCGCCACGAGCGCCACCGAGAGCGATGCCGCCATCTCGAGTGCGAAGCCCGAGAGGAACGACACCTGCAGCACCTTCATCGTCGAACGCCGGTAGTCGTCCGTGATCACGCCGATTCGGCGAACCTGACGACGTTCGCGCCCGAAAACCTTCAGCGTCGAGAGGCCGTTGACCGAGTCGAGGAACGACGACGCCAGGCTCGCCAGGCGGTCCCACTGACGTGCCTGCGCCGACTGCGTCGTCCAACCGATCAGGATCATGAACACCGGGATCAGAGGCAGCGTCACCACCACGATCACGCCAGAAAGGAGATCCTGCGTGAACATGACGATGACGAGCAAAGGAGTTGCCAACGCGGTGAGGATCACCTGGGGAAGGTACTTCGCGAAGTACTCGTCGAGTGCGTCGAGGCCCGGTCCGATGAGCGTGACTAGGCGCCCCGAGTTGCGGGTTGCCAGCCAGGCGCGTCCCCGCGCGGTCACGGCCTCGAGCACCCGGCGCCGGAGTTCGCTCTTCACCCGTGCCGCCGATCGAGCGGCGACGACGTCCAGTGCCCACCCCACGAGTGAGCGGAGCAGGATCGTCACCGCCAGCGCCACCAGATAGCCCGGCAGACGACCGGCTTCGCCATCGACGACCACCACGACACCCCGCGAGACGAAGAAGGCGAACGCCACGGTAAAGACGGTCTGCACGACGCCGAGCGCCGCACCCGCCACGAGGAACGACCTCGCCGCGGTGGCGTAGCGGAGGAGACGCGGATCCAGAGGCTTCACGATTTCTCGCCCGCC
>JAODMX010000054.1 GCA_025464735.1 Frondihabitans sp.
ATGGCTGAGGCTCTCCGACGGCGCGGTGCTTCAGGCGCCGACCGCCGCAAGCGCCGGTAGTGCCATCGGGACCACGGATAGTGCGCTTATTCCTAATGTGCTGCTGACTCCCGACGTGCTCGCGGTCGGCGTCGTGCCGCCAGCGGCGGGCGCGACCGTGCCGCCCGCAGTGCCGGGCGCGCCTGCGACGACAACGACAGGGGGCTCTGTAGCGTCGAACCCGGGAGCCCTGCCGTCGCCGAATACGCACTAGACACGGGTCCATCCCGAGAGTTGAGGAACCGCCCGTGAATAGTCCACGCAGCACCCGTCGACGGCTCGTCCTCGCGATCATCATCACGTTCGCTTTCGTGGCCGTGTTCGCGGTGCGTCTCGTCGACATCCAGCTGGTCCGCGCCGACCAGCTCAACAAGGACGCTCTCAGTAAGCGGGCGATCGCGGTGACGACGTATGCGCCGCGCGGGCAGATCGTCGACGCGAACGGTGTCGTGCTTGCCGACAGCGTCACGAGGTTCGACGTGACGGCCTCCCCGCGTCTCGTCAAAGCGTTCTCGCGCACGGCCAAGGACAAGACCAAGACCACGGTGACCGTACAGGACGCAGCGGCGGAGATTGCGAAGATCACCAAGCAGGACCAGGCGGCGGTCTACCTCGCGCTCACGAAGAATCCGAGCTCGGACTACGCGATCGTCACGCAGGCGGTCGACACGGCGACGATGCGGGCCGTGAAAGCACTGGCGATTCCGTGGGTCTATTTCCAGAGCCATCCGAAGCGCACCTATCCTGACGGTTCGGTGGCGGGCAACCTCATCGGCTTCGTGGGAACGGACGGGCCACAGAACGGCCTGGAAAAAACACAGAACCAATGTCTCGCGAGCACCAACGGCACTTCGACCTACGAGCGCGGTGCCGACGGAGTGCAGATCCCCGGAAGCACGATCACCACCAAACAGGCCAAGCCGGGAGGAACGGTCACGCTGACGATCGACAGCGACCTCCAGTGGTTCGTGCAGCAGGCGATCGCCGAACAGGCGACCGCGATCGGCGCCCAGTCGGCGACGGCCATCGTGCTTCGCGTGAAAGACAACGCCGTCATGGCGCTTGCGGACTGGCCCTCGGTCGATCCGAACAACGTCAACGCCACGGCCTCAACGGGGGGCCCTCTCGGATCGAAGGCATTCAGCGATTATTACGAGCCTGGTTCCACGATGAAGGCGATCAGCGCGTCCATGCTCATCGACTCCGGCGCGGCAACGCCGACCACGCCGGGCGTGACGGTGCCATCCGCGTGGACCACACCAGAGGGCCACACCATCCACGACGCGACAGGACACGCGACCGAACGGCTGACCCTCACCGGCGTACTCCAGCAGTCCTCGAACGTCGGCATCTCCCAGCTCGGCATCAAAGTGCCGCAGCAGACACGCTACGACTACATGAAGAAGTTCGGCCTCGGGCAGGCAAGCGCCGTCGACTTTCAGGGCGAGTCCTCCCGAGGAATCACGCCGCTGCCCTGGAACGATGTCTCCAAGTACGACATGCTCTACGGCCAGGGCGTCGCGGTGACCGCGGTACAACTGGCCAGCGCGTACCAGGCGATCGCCAATGGGGGAGTGAAGCTTCCGCTGAAGCTCGTCGAAAGCTGCACCAACGCATCCGGGACCGTTACCAACGTTCCGTCGAGCGTCGGCACGCGCGTGATCTCCGATCAGTCCGCGAAGACCGTCGTCAACATGCTCGAAAGCGTGGTCACCGGCGGCGAACTCTCAAAGACCCTCAAGATCCCCGGCTACCGTGTCGCCGCCAAGAGTGGAACGGCCGAGGTCGCGGCGAACGGCCGTTATACGAGCGACCGTATCGTTTCGCTCGCCGGCATCGCTCCGGCGGAGAACCCCCAGTACGTCGTTCTGGTGACTTACACCAAGCCAGCTATCATGAAAAGCTCGGCTGCTGCGGCACCGACCTTCCACAAGATCATGAGTGAGGTACTCACAAAGTACCGAGTGACCCCGTCGACGACACCATCCACCAACCCGGCGACGAACTGGTAGAAAGAGGACGCCTTGACCGCACGGATTCCCCCGGTCCTTCGACCGGAGCATCCGCTAGCCAGGCCACTCGCCGGACTCGTCACCGAGTTCGGACTCGACCACCTCGGCTCGCTCGATGGAGTCGAGATCACCGGGGTGACGCTCCGAAGCACCGAGGTCGAGCCGGGGGACCTGTATGTCGGTGTCCAGGGTGGCAGCAGCCATGGTGCGCAGTACGCGGCCCAGGCTGCGGAGCGCGGCGCGGTCGCGCTGCTGACCGATAAGGTCGGCGCCGGGATCGCCGCAGAGAGCGGCCTTCCGATCGTGATCGTCGAGTCTCCGCGAGGCGCGCTGGGACGCGTGTCAGCCTGGGTGTATCGCACCAACGAGCGTCCGCCCCTCCTCCTCGGTGTAACGGGCACGAACGGCAAGACGTCGACTTCGTACATCCTCGAGGCGATTCTGCGGCAGCTCGGACTTGTCACGGGGCTGAGTTCGACCGCCGAACGCCACATCGGCGACCTCACGGTGGTCAGCCGCCTCACTACGCCCGAGGCGAGTGAGATGCACGCCCTCCTGGCTCGAATGCGGGAGAGCGAGGTGCGCGCAGTGGCCGTCGAAGTGAGTGCTCAGGCCCTCAGCAAGAACCGCGTCGACGGTCTGATTTTCGATGTCGTGGCATTTACCAACCTCAGCCACGACCATCTCGATGACTACGCCGATATGGACGAGTACTTCGCCGCCAAGCTCGCCCTCTTCGACCCGGAGCGCGGAAAGCGCGGGGTGGTCTCTCTCGACTCCCCATGGGGCGACAGGGTCGTTCGGGGATCCCGCATCCCCGTCACGACCATTTCCTCGTCGCCGGGCGTGGAAGGCGATTGGAACGTCGAGATCCTCGACGAGCTCGCCGCCTACACCGCGTTTCGCCTGATCGGACCCGAGGGGCGATCGCTCGCCACGCGCGTCCCGTTGATCGGCCGCCATATGGCAGCCAATGCCGCGCTCGCTATCGTCATGCTGGTCGAGGCGGGTTTCGAGCTCGAGGCGATCGGCCAGGCCGTCGAGGGCGGCATCGACGCGTACCTCCCGGGCAGGACCGAGCGCGTGTCTGGGGATCGAGGGCCGTCGGTCTACGTGGATTTCGGGCACAGCCCGGACGCCTTTCTCAATACGCTCGCCGCGGTGCGCAAGTTCACGCCAGGCAAGGTGATCATGGTCTTCGGTGCCGACGGCGACCGGGACGCGACCAAGCGCCACGAGATGGCGCGCGTCGCCTCAGAGGGTTCCGACATTCTCGTGATCACCGATCACCACCCACGTTTCGAGGACCCTGGGTCCATCCGGGCGACCCTCATCGAGGGTGCTCATCTCGCGGAGCACCAGGCGGAGCTCTACGAGGTGGGTCCGCCGGAGAAGGCCATCCGGCACGCCGTCTCACTCGCGAAGGAGGGCGACTCGATCCTGTGGGCGGGTCCGGGACACCAGGATTACCGCGACATCAAGGGCGTTCGCACGCCATACTCCGCCAGGGCAGAGGCGCGCGCCGCTCTGCTCGAAGCCGGTTGGTCATAGGTGATAGCCCTCACCCTCGCCGAAATCACGGCCGCACTCGATGGTGTGCTCGAGCCGCACGGCGATGCGTCGCCCGAGACGACGGTCTCGGGGCCCGTGCAGACGGACTCCCGCCTGGTCGAGCCCGGATCGGTCTTCTTCGCGATGAAGGGCGAGGTGACCGATGGGCACCTCTTCGCGGCCTCGGCCGTGCGGAACGGCGCCGCGCTGCTCGTGGTCGAGCGTTCCCTCGATCTACCGGTTCCCCAGGTCGTCGTCGAGGACGCCCTCGCGGCTCTCGCGGCTCTCGCCCGACGCGTCGTTTCCACGGTTCGTTCCGCGGGTGTGCTTCGGGTTATCGGAATCACGGGATCCAATGGCAAGACGACCACCAAGAACATGCTGCGGGCGGTTCTCTCGACCCAGGGACCGACCGTCGCGCCCCCCGGCTCGTTCAACAACCAGGTCGGCGCTCCTCTGTCGATGCTCTCCGTCGAGCGCGACACGAGGTTCCTGGTCGTCGAGATGGGCGCGAGCGGAGTCGGTGACATCGCGCGCACCATGGCCATAGCGACACCGGACATCTCCGTGGTGCTCAAGGTCGGGCTCGCTCACGCGGGTGAATTCGGGGGCATCGAGGCGACTCAGCGCGCGAAGTCCGAGATAGTGACCGGGCTCCCCGGTGATGCCATCGCGGTTCTCAACATCGATGATGAGCGCGTCGCGGCGATGGCGGGGATGACGGTCGCGCGCCCCGTCTGGTTCGGGCTCGATGCCGAGGCGGATGTTCGTGCGGACGATCTGCGAGCCACCGCATCCGGGACCTCGTTCACGCTGTCGATCGGCGACGTGCACCGGCCGGTCAGCCTGCGGATTCTCGGAGAACACCACGTGATGAACGCGCTCGCCACGCTCGCGGTCGCGAATGAGCTGGCGGTGCCGCTCGACGAAGCCATCGCCGCCCTCGAGTCCGTGCCGCGGGCGGAGCGCTGGCGAATGGAGGTGCTGCCGCGCAGGGACGGCGTCGTCGTGATCAACGATGCCTACAACGCGAGTCCCGATTCGATGTCTGCCGC
>JAODMX010000065.1 GCA_025464735.1 Frondihabitans sp.
CACACTAGGTTGACGACATGCGCTCCACCGAGGTCTCGGGGGCCGAAGCTGTCATCTTCGGCGCAGGAAACGTCCACGCCATCAGGGCGACTCTGGACGCCTACGTACGTGAGCGGCTCGGATCCGGCCTGGCGGAGGTTCTCTTCAGGGCAGGGCGGGTGGACTCGGTCTGGGCTGTGCGGCTCGAAGATCAGCGCGAGGTCGCCGTCAAGGCGCATCGCACACCCGTCGATATGTCCGCCAGACGTGCCACGGACGAAGCCCAGCAGATTCTTTCGCTGGCGGGATTTCCCTGTCCGACTCCGATCGTCACCACGTCGGTCTTCCGCGGACTCATCTTGACCAGCGAATCGCTCATGACCGCCGGGACGTCAGGCGATGCACGCGATCCCGCCATTCGACGGTCGCTTGCGAAGGGGCTCGCCGACCAGATCCGCATCCTGCGAGGCGTTCCCGGACTCGTGGCCTTTGCTGGGCCTGGCCCCGCCTGGTGCCGATATCAGCAAGGGCCTTGGCCGGTTCCTCACGATTCGATCTTCGACTTCCGGTGGACCCCACACGAGTATCGGTGACTTGACGAGTTCGCCGCGACGGCAGCATTGCGCTTGAACTCGGGACGTGATCGCGACAAGGTCGTTGGCCACGCCGATTGGTACGTCGGGAACACTCGATTCGAAGGATCCAGGCTTGTCGGCACGTTCGACTGGGATCTCGTCTCGGCGCCGGAAGCTCAGATCGCGGGATTCGCTGCGGCCACGTTCACCGACGGGGGCTCCGGGGTCCAGGATCTGCCACAGCCCGTTGAAGTCGCGGCGTTCCTCCGCGACTTCAGCTCGTCGAGGTGGGAGCCCCTCACCCGCGACGAACTGGCGCAGTCCGCTGCCGCCGCCTCCTGGGCGCTCGCGTACAACGCGCGGTGCCAGCTGAGCTTCCTGCAGGGCTCGCCGGATCCAGGATCCGCACTCGACCTCGTTCGCAAACACGGCGACGACTACTTGAATCTCCGTTGCTAGATGAGCGCCGGTCGTGGACGCCGCCGCGGCGGTCGGTCACTCCTGGACGGGCTCGAAGCCGGCTCCCCAACGAAGCATCCACGACTCCGGGTCGGTGAGCCGTCGAAAGCCGAACTTCTCGTAGAGACCGTGTGCATCAGCGGTGAATAGGGCTATCCGTTTCAGGCCCAGGGGTTCAAGGTCGAGGAGGACGCCCTCCATCAGGCGCACACCGACTCCGCGCCCGCGGGCAGCAGGCGCGACAAACACGTCCGCGACCCAGGCGAATGTCACGGTGTCGGTGATGACGCGCGCGTATCCAAGCTGCTGACCGCCGTCGGTGTCGTAGACGCCGTAGTTCCGGGAGCCCGCCATCGCAGCCTCCTGCGCCTCGCGGGTTCGTCCTCGGGCCCAGTACGACTCCTCTGACAACCACCGATGCACTAGTTCAACGTCGATACGCGAGGGATCCGAGGAGAACTGCAACTGCTCTGGCATAGGTCGATGAAACCATGCGGCGGGATCTCACGGGAGCGCCAATCTGCGTTGGGTGGTTGGAACCTGAGGGTTACGGTTCATGCCCTCCCCAGGGCTAGCGCGAGGATGGCCTGCTGTACGGGGAGCAGCGACTTTTTGAGGCCGTAACCCACGAAGGCGGTGCTGTTGATGGCATCGGCAGATACCTCTCGGCCGCGCTGGAACGGAGGGCACGGCGCAAGCTGCACGCCTTCCGGTGCCCGCTCCAGCAGTGAAGCGGTCACGATGTATGGCGCCAGCTCGTCCAGGTGTCGGCCGGGCGCATCCGTGATGATGATGTCAGCGGAGCGAACCGCCGCTTCGAGATCGTCCGTCCAGCGAGCACCCGGCGTCACCAACGGTTCAGGGCAGCAGTGGACCAGATCCAATCCGAATGCTCGGGCCGCGTCCGACCACGATCGGGCGATGTTTCCGTCAGCACCGACGAAGAGAAAGCGGAGCTGGCGCGGGTCGCGGGTCTTGGAGATCGCGTAGAGGTCGGAGAGGACCTCGCAGGGATGGTTTTCATCCGTCATCGCATTGACGACTGGGAGGACATTCGATGAGGCGAGGCCTTCGAGGACGCTCATCTCCGGGTGCCGGACAACGAGCACGTCGACCCAGGACGCCAGGTACCCCGCGACATCCTCCAGGGCTTCCGGCTTGTCGAGAGTTTCGGGGGGAAAAGTGACGGGTTGCAGACCCATCAGGGCGGAGCCGCGTTCGAACGACACTCTGGTACGAAGGCTCGAAGGAGGGAAGAACAGCGCGACGCAACCGTCGACTCGAGGTCCGTCCCCGGCGCTGTAGGCGTCGGCCAGGTGGAAGACATCTTGCAGGTCGGTCGTCGTCCAGTCGTCGAGTCGCAGGAGGTGTCGCATTCCCACACGATAGGGCTCCTGGACAGGGTCGGGGCGTCGGATCAGAGCGCCGGCTGTCGTCCGGTGTTGCCCCTGAGGGTGTTACAGCTGCCCAGCTGCGTGGCAGGGCGATTGACGCAACTCGCGGCGGCCAAGTAGGCTCACGCCATGGGAAACCGCTGGTATGCGTATTTTGCGTTGGCTTTGGAGAAGCCGACGGCCGAATGCGCTGACAGCTAGCGCGCTGACCTCACTTCTCCAAAGCCAACGGGCGGGAACGAAAGTTCTCGCCTTTCGCCATTAACCAGGCGGGTTGGTCCGAGAGACGCTCCCGCCAGAACGGGACACCTGATGACCTCGACTCGGGATCTTCGCGTCACCTCCATTCACCGATTGCCGTCGCCGCGCGACGTCCGGACTGAACTCCCGCTCGGCACAGCGCGCGAAGCGCTCGTCGAGCGCAGCAGAGCGGATGTGGCGGCGGTGCTCCGTGGCGACGATCCGCGCCTGCTGGTGGTCGTTGGACCCTGCTCGGTGCATGACCCGGTCGCGGCGCTCGATTACGCCCAGCGCCTCAGCGTCGAGGCCGCTCACCACCCCGACCTGCTTGTCGTCATGCGGGTCTACTTCGAGAAGCCGCGCTCCACCGGCGGCTGGAAAGGGCTCATCAACGATCCGTACCTCGATGGATCCCACGACAGCGTCGCGGGACTTCGGATCGCCCGCCAACTGCTGCTCGACATCCTTGATACGGGGCTCGCGGTCGGCTGCGAGTTCCTTGAGCCAACGACACCGCAGTACATCGCGGACGCAGTCAGCTGGGGAGCAATCGGAGCGCGAACCACCGAGAGCCAGATTCACCGTCAGCTGGCTTCGGGGCTGTCGATGCCAGTTGGATTCAAGAACGCGACAGATGGCGACATTCAAGTCGCGATCGATGGATGCACTGTCGCAAGTGGGCGGCAGGTCTTCTTCGGCACGGACGACGACGGCAAGACGGCAATGGTGTCGACTGCTGGCAACGACGCCGCGCACATCATTCTCCGCGGTGGCCGGGGCGGGCCGAACTTTGCCACAGCGCAGATCGCTGCAGCCGCCGCGCTACTGGAGCGCTCCGGCAGAACGGCGAGACTCATCGTCGACGCGAGTCACGCGAACAGCGGCAAGAGCGAAATCCGTCAGCGTGACGTGATTCGCACGCTCGCGGGACAGATCGCGGGCGACGAGCCGATTGCGGGGGTCATGATCGAGAGTTTCCTCGAGTCGGGGCGTCAGGAACTCGGCGCGAGTCCACTCGTCTACGGCAAGAGCGTGACCGATGCCTGCATCGGCTGGGACGACACCGTCGCGCTGCTCGCCGTGCTGGCGGCAGCAGCGCGAGATCGATCGGGAGCCTTGGTTGCGTGACCGAGGTCGGCGCGACTGTCGGGGCGAGGCTCCCGTGTCAGATGCGCTCGGGTCAATTGAGCCTCCGCAGTGTCTTCATCGTCTTTCTCTTGAGGAGATTTTTCGCCCCCAGGATCTCCAATCCCAGGAGCCTCCCGCGTTTGTCGAAATCCAGGATTAATTCTCCGTTCTCCGGGATGCCGACGACCCGTTGCTTAGCAGCCTTTCCGGGCCCGATCCGCGGAGATAGGGAGAAGTACGCGGCATCGGCTTCTGGGTCGTAAGTCGCATCGAGACGCTTCGTCACGTCGCCACCCTAGGTGGGCAGGTCGAGCGCGCACCAACCCTGTGCGCGGATCCGATGCGCGCGGTGGACCGTTCCGGACCCGGCACCTACTCGCGGTAGCGTGGAGCGCCGGGCACGCGGAGTCCGCAAGACGCCCTGGAGGCCCACCGTGAGCAGCGAACTCGACAGTGAACTGGACCGGATCTTCGCGGCCCGCGACCGCGACAACATGGCTCCGACCATCGCTGCCCTCGTGTGGCTCCACGAGCAGCACCCAGACAATCCGCGGGTCCTCTACGAGGTCGGTGGCGCGTACGACACTGCCGGCGAAGAAGACACCGCCGTCGGATTCTACGAACGGGCAATGGCTGCGGGCCTCTCCGGAGATATCCGCCGTCGGTGCTACCTGCAATACGGAAGCACTCTGCGCAACCTCGGCCGCCTGGAAGAATCGACGGCAGCCTTCGCGCAGGCCCGGACGGAATTTCCGCACTCTGTTGCCCTCGGAGTCTTCGAGTCGCTGACGCTGCACGCGGCAGGCCGGGCAAACACGGCGCTCGGCAGTCTCCTGACGCTGATTGCCGAGCACGTGCACTCGGAGGAGCTGGATCGCTACAAGCCGGCCATCCTCGGCAACGCCGACTACGTGGCGTCGCTCGACGCGGGCATCGCAGGACCAAGCCACCCCTGAACAAGCACGACCGGTGTGCGGTCTCAGAGGGACTCAAAGCTTTGACCGTGAGGTCCGACCAGAGCAACCGGCCGACCGTTCCGTGCCAGGACGGTACGGCCCGCGGGCAGTTGAGGTAGCTGAGCAGCGACGCTCGGTATGACGTGTTCGCCTTCGTTGCTGATCCATTCGACGTCGGTCAGGCGCGTCATGAGGTCGATGAATTTTCTCCGCTCGTCGGGATCGACATAGACCAACACTGCGCTGTGGAAGACGACGACCGTGGCGTCTCGCGGTGCCAGCGCGACTACGCCGGATACCTCTTCCAGGAGATCACCCTGGAGGAGAACGGGTGGATCTGCGGCAACCAGCTGTGCGGCGGCTCGAAGCCGCCGTCGGCGTTCGTCGTGCTCGGGCCAGACCAGGGTTTCTAACCATTCGAGTTCCGTGAGGTGTCGGACGTCGATCGGACTCAAGTCGATCCCGGCGCGCGAGACGACGTCTGGCAGGTGGTCGGGGACGCTGGGAGCGTCGATCCGGCAGGACAGGATCACGTCGCTGGGTCCGTCAGCCGGGTCGAGTGCGGTGGTGGCGTTGCCGGTGTCGTAGCGGTAGCTGTACCGGTCCGGGTAGAGACCGAGTCCCGCGGAGGCGTCGACTTCGATCAGTGCTGTAGGTCCCGGGATCCGAGTCAGAGTCGGGAGAAGCTCAGCGCAACGGCCAGCTTCGTTTGTCTGTGTCATTCGTTCGAGAACGACACGTGTGACGCGCGACCAGTTGTGGAGCAACCACTCGCGAAACGGGGCGAATGGCCCGACGGGCGCGCCCAGCAGTCGTGCGGCCGCGAAGACGAGATTTGGCTGCACCTTCATCCCGGGCAACTCGTCGAGAAGGGCCAGGATGGCAGGATCCGTCGCGATCGAATTCGCCCAATCCTCGTAGACGGGCGACGAGCCGCGCGCTTCATGCTCGGAGAACCGAGCGTAGAAGTCGGCGATCTTGCGTCTCTGCTCTCTCCAGATCGCGTCCCGTTCCATCGTGGTGACGAAGCCGGCGCCGGTGTAACCGTCGCGGAAGCAGTCGGTCCACCTCCGAACGCGCCCGGTCAGAGTCGGCGATAGTCCGAGCGGCTCTGGGGTGAGCATTCCCTCGTCGCCCAAAGCGGCCACAGGGCGAGATTGTCGCAAGCCACCCGAACGACCGACTTAGCTCCCGCAGACATGCCTGGAGCGTAGCTCGCGATGTCGGGCACCGTTTTGATGGGGCGTCCGCGACGTGGTTCCGGATACTTCGATTCACGGTCTTGAGTCGTGGGGTTGGATCACCATAGGGTCAGTGGGAACGATAAGCAGTTCAGGAGATGACATGTCCTTCGTCCGCGTGCACAATTTCTCGGTCTCTCTCGACGGCTTCGGCGCCGGTGAGGGTCAGCAACTCGATACTCCGTTCGGTCACGCCGGCTCACGGCTGGTGGAGTGGGCTTTCGGGACGCGTACCTTCCGCGAGATGGGTCTCCCCGGGGAGTCGGAGCCGTCTTTGGGCGTCGACGACGCGTTCGCAAGTGCGTGGGCGCCCAGGATCGGGGCGGAGATCATGGGGCGCAACAAATTCGGCCCTCAACGCGGCCCGTGGGAGGACGAGGAATGGAAGGGATGGTGGGGCGACAATCCTGTCTTCCACACCCCTGTCGTTGTTTTGACGCACCACCCGCGTCCGACACTCGAAATGGAGGGCGGGACGACTTTCCACTTCGTTGACGCCGAGCCGGCGGTGGCGCTTGAGCAGGCTCGTGAGTTGGCGGGTGATCTCGACATCCGGATCGGTGGCGGCGTCGACACGGTTCGGCAGTTTCTCGAGGCCGACCTGATCGAC
>JAODMX010000096.1 GCA_025464735.1 Frondihabitans sp.
ACAGAGTTATTCACAGGGTTATTCACCGGCTGTGCAACTCTCGTGGTGGGCGGAAAAGTCGATTTCTCCGCTGATCCCGTGGTGATCGTGCTCGGGACTCCCCCACCTTAGTTCGACACGGCCATCCAAACGCAACCGGAGTTTTCCCGACTGTGGATAATGGGTGTTTTGCCCGGCGTTTGACCCCGGGACTCCTGTCGCGTAGTTTTAACCAGTTGATTTCAGCCGGTTTTCGGCTGACAAGACTTTGCGGACCGCGGCATCTGGCTCGGTCCTTTTCCTTGGAGACGAAACCGTGAGCAAGAGAACCTTCCAGCCGAACAACCGTCGGCGCGCCAAGAAGCACGGCTTCCGTGCCCGCATGCGTACCCGTGCCGGCCGCGCCATCCTCGCCGCTCGCCGCGGTAAGGGCCGCACCGAGCTCTCCGCGTAGGCGGAGTTCATCGAGAGTCGAGATTCTCGTGTTGGCTAAAGCCAACCGGATCGTTCGCGCTGACGACTACCGAAACACCGTGCGTCGTGGCCGCAAGTCGGCCACGGCGCACTGCGTCGTCTACGCGCGTCGTCGCCCCGAAAACGTCGAGCCCCTCGGCCCCGAGTCGCGGTTTGGTTTCATCGTCGCGAAGAACGTCGGCAATGCAGTGGCCCGCAACACGGTTCGTCGGCGGCTGAAGGCCATCGCCTACGAGAGGCTCACTCGCCCCGATCACGATTTCCTCCCTGAGAGAACGGACGTCGTGATCCGTGCCCTGCCAGGCAGTATCGAAGTTCCGTGGTCTACCCTGCTCGAAGAGATCACGGGAGTCATCGACCGCGGCGCACAGAATTTACAGGGTGTGAAGGCATGAGGCACGTAGTCCAGTTTCTGGTACTACTCCCACGCAACGTCTGCGTGGCGATTCTCCGTGCCTACCGCAAGCTGATCTCACCCTTGTACGGGGACGTCTGCCGGTACTACCCCTCCTGCTCGCAGTATGCCCTTGAGGCGATTCAGAAGCACGGAGCGATTCGCGGCATCGGCCTTGGAGCATGGCGGCTGGTCCGTTGTCATCCATGGGCCAAGGGCGGCATCGATGACGTCCCCGAGCCACACCACCACAGGTACACCGTCGCGACCACCGGTTTCGTGACGCCTCGACTTGCACATGTCCAGAGCCACGGAAAGGGCTGACCCACATGCTTGACTTACTCGGCACGATTCTGTGGCCCCTTCGATGGGTCGTGGAAGCGATCCTCGTCGGGTGGCACTACGTCCTTGAGGGTGTCGGGTTTGCGCCGAATGCCGGCGTGACCTGGGTTCTTTCCATCGTGTTGCTCACGATCGTCGTCCGCGTCTGTCTCATCCCCATCTTCGTCCGCCAGATCAAGAATCAGCGGCGAATGATGGAGGTGGCACCGCAGCTGAAGAAGATCCAGGACAAATACAAGGGCAAGAAAGACCAGTTCTCCCGCGAAGCGATGTCGCGCGAGACTATGGCGCTCTACAAGGAGACGGGGACGAATCCCCTCGCATCCTGCTTGCCGTTGCTGATCCAGATGCCCGTGTTCTTCTCGCTCTACACGGTTCTGCACAACGCCCAGACGGGCAAGGTCGGCATTGGTCTCCTCAACAAGACCCTCTCGGACTCCTTCGCTCATGCCTCACTCCTCGGCGCACCGCTGCACGAGACCTTCACGTCATCCACCGGATTCCAGGTCAAGGTCATCGCAGGCGCCATGATCGTCCTGATGACGGCCTCGCAGTTCTACACGCAGCTGCAGCTGACCTCGAAGAACATGTCGCCTGAGACCAAGGCGAGCCCGATGTTCAAGCAGCAGCGCATGCTCTTGTACGTCCTGCCCCTCGTCTTCCTCTTTTCTGGTCTGTCGTTCCCCCTCGGTGTCATGTTCTACTGGCTCACCTCGAACTTCTGGACCATGGGTCAGCAGTACATGGTCATCCGGAATTCGCCCACGCCCGGCAGTGACGCCGCGCTTGCGCGAGAAGCACGCCTGGCTAAGAAGCAGCAAGATAGAGAAGCTTCCGGGAAGTCGCCCGTCGGTCTCAAGACCTTGAACGAGATCACCGTGACCGAGATAGAAACTCCCAAGCGGGTCACCACGCAGCGCACGCAGCCCGTAGGCAAGTCGCGCGCGAAGAAGCAGAATGGGCAAGCACGATGAGTTCCGCCGAGACCCCCTTGGAACAGAGCGACGCGGTGGCGGTCGAAGACAACGCTGCGTCGGATGCTGCGGTGGCGGCTGTGTCAGCTGAGCCCGATTCTGACTCGCCCGAACTGGATTCTTCGGCCTCCGACTCAGAGTCCGACTCCGACCTCGACGAGGGCGACATCGCTGCCGACTACATCGAGGAGCTCCTCGACATCCTCGACCTCGACGGCGACATTGATATCGAGACCCGCGGTGGCCGGTCGTACATCTCGGTTGACTCGGCCGGTGAGAACGATCTCCATCTCCTCTCCAAGCCAGACACTGTGACGGCGCTTCAAGAATTGACCCGCATCGCGGTGCAGACGCGCACGGGCGAGTTCTCACGCCTTATCCTCGACGTCGGTGGATCCCGTGCCACTCGTGAGCAGGAGCTCACTCTTCTCGTCGACCGCGCCGTTGCCAAGCTCGACGAAGGTGCCACGGCCGCTTCATTGCCGCCCATGTCTTCCTACGAGCGCAAGCTTGTGCACGACATTGTGTCGTCTCGTGGGTTCGTTTCAGAATCCGAGGGTGAAGGTCGCGATCGCCACACCGTCGTGACGCGTTCCTAGCGTTCGGTCTATCGATCTTCAATGTTTCACGTGAAACCGTGACCGCGCCCCTGACGGATCTCGAGCCGGAGCCGGAGGCTGCTGCCGCGCTCTTCGGCGATCGAATTGACGTTGTCCGGCACTACACGGCGGACCTTGCACAGTACGGCGAAGAGCTTGGGTTGATTGGCCCACTGGAACTCCCCCGTCTCTGGACGCGTCACGTGGTCAACAGCGGTCTCCTCGCTCCACTCCTGGTCGCCGGTCGTGTCGGGGATATCGGGTCCGGCGCGGGATTACCCGGTCTGGTGCTGGCCGCAGCACGCCCGGATGCGACTCTCATTCTGATTGAGCCAATGGAGCGCCGTACGGAATGGCTGCGGGCCGAGGCGGATCGTCTTGGTCTCGAGAACGTCGAGGTGGTTCGAGCTAGGGCCGAGGAAGCATCGATCTCGCCGTGGCTGGATCAGGTCACTGCCCGTGCGGTCAGTGCTCTCTCGAAGCTGATTCCCTTGGCTGTCCCCCTGGTTCGCACCGGTGGCGAGGTTCTCTTTCTGAAGGGTTCTCGTGTCGATGACGAGGTCGCGGCGGCCAAGAAAGCCATTGCGAAGAACCATCTCATCAATGTTGAGATCCTGGAGCTTGGAGTGGGCCTCGTGGAGGAAACCACGAGGGTCTTTCGAGCTACAGTTGACTGACTTGCGGCACGTGGTTGCCGGGCGTTGAAGCCCCTCCACACGACCGTTTCACGTGAAACATTGCGATTCGGAGATTCATCCGGTGAGTACAGCTTCTGACGACGCCCCCGTCAATGGTCCGTCGGCCTCAGCCGGCTCGGTGATGGCGACTGCGGCAACTCCGACTCCAGCGGGTGCGTCATTCGACGACACGACGCCGTTGGCGCGAGAACTCGCGGAACTCACGAGACGTCGAGAAGCCCTAAAGATCGACACGCTCCCCCGCCCGGCGAAGACACGAGTCATCACGGTGTCGAACCAGAAGGGTGGCGTCGGCAAGACCACCTCGACGGTCAACCTCGCGGCCGCTCTCGCTCGGAGTAATGCGCGTGTTCTCGTCATCGACCTGGATCCTCAGGGCAATGCGTCGACCGCGCTTGGAGTCGAGCATCGCGCCGAAACCGCCAGCGTCTACGACGTTGTTGTCGGTGAGTCGGCCATTAGAGACGTCATCCAGAAGAGCCCGGAGTTCGATCAGCTCTTCTGTGTTCCCTCGACCATCCACCTGGCCGGTGCGGAGATCGAGTTGGTTTCCCTTGTCGCACGAGAGCAGCGTCTTAGGACGGCCCTCGACGCCTTCCTGCAGTCGACTGAAAAAGGCGATGAGCGGTTCGACTATGTGTTCATCGACTGCCCTCCGTCGCTTGGTCTCCTCACGATCAACGCATTTGTCGCGGCGCAGGAGGTGCTGATCCCGATTCAGTGCGAGTACTACGCGTTGGAGGGCCTGAGCCAGCTCCTTCGCAATATCCAGCTGATCGAGAAGCACCTGAATCCTGTCCTCACTGTCTCCAGCATCCTTCTCACCATGTATGACGGACGCACCAACCTCTCCCAACAGGTGGCAGCAGACGTACGGGAGCACTTCCCGCACGAGGTGCTGGCGACGATGATCCCGCGGTCCGTGCGGATCAGCGAGGCTCCCGGTTATGGACAAACCGTCATCAGCTACGACACCAACTCCCCCGGCTCGCTCTCGTATCTCGAGGCAGCCGCTGAACTCGCACACCGAGGAGCACCCAACTGATGGCAACGAAGCGAACAGGGCTCGGCCGAGGCATCGGCGCGCTCATCCCGGTCACCGATGAGACTCAGGACCGTCCCGTCGACGTATTCTTCCCGACACGTCAGCAGACGGCCGAGGAGCTTGTCGCGGTTCCTGGCGCTCGTCTTGCCAACCTGAACCCTCTTGATATCGTTCCGAACGCGCAGCAGCCCCGCACCGAGTTCCGCGAGGAAGAACTCCATGAACTCATCGCCTCCATCCGCGAGGTGGGCGTTCTCCAGCCGATCGTGGTTCGACCACTCAGGGAGCCGATTGCCGGCGGCGCCCAGTTCGAGCTCGTCATGGGTGAACGTCGCCTTCGCGCGACGAAGGAACTCGGTCTTTCGACCATTCCGGCTCTCGTCAAAGACACTGCCGACGACGCGATGCTTCGCGATGCGCTGCTGGAAAACCTCCACCGGGCGCAGCTGAATCCGCTTGAAGAAGCGTCCGCCTATCAGCAGCTGCTCGCCGATTTCGGGATCACCCAGGAAGAACTCGCCTCCCGAATCGGGCGCAGCCGACCCCAGGTCACGAACACGCTCCGACTGCTGCGGCTCCCTTCCCCCGTCCAGCGTCGCGTGGCGTCCGGAGTCCTCTCGGCAGGGCACGCGCGCGCGATCCTGTCCGTCGGTGACGCAGCCGGCATGGAGCGCCTGGCAGACAAGATCGTCAACGAAGATCTCTCCGTCCGCGCGGCGGAGGCAGCGGCTGCCGGTGCGACGGTCAAGCCGAAACGACCTCGCCCCGCTGCCGGAGCCGTCCAGGGGCACCTGGAGGAAGTCGCCGAGCGTCTCGGCGACCGTTTTGATACGCGCGTCAAGGTCACGCTCGGTGCACGCAAGGGTTCGATCACCATCGACTTCGCGTCGATCGGTGACCTCAACCGGATTCTCGGCGAGATGGGTCAGGACCCGTTCGGGGTCGTCTGAGTTAGCGCGCGTGCGCCGGCCCTGGTACCTCGGGGCGCGCGACGCGCAAGCTGAACGGTTCGCCCGGAAATCGGACTAAGCACCAACAGTCTTGTCGGTCCGAAGTCCGATTTCCGGGCGGAGCGCTTTGGGTGCCGTCGCGTCCGGCCGCGACGACGCGGGAAGCCGGAGCAACAGCCACCTGATCAGGGAAATTGCGGAGACCGTAGCCGCACGGCGATCTGAGGACG
>JAODMX010000136.1 GCA_025464735.1 Frondihabitans sp.
TTCCGGTACGCCTTCTTGATCTCCTCGGGGGTCGCGTTCCGGTCGACTCCGAGAACGTCGTAGTGATCTGCCACTTGTCTCCGTTTTGCTTCTTGTCGTGTTGTGTTCCGACTCTTCGGCAGTGCCCTTCGGAGGCACGGCACTCGAGGAGTCGACGTCTCAGTTCTCGCCCAGCAGACCGGTGAGATACCGGGCCACGGCCCGGACAGCGGCCATGTTGCTCGAGTAATCCATGCGGGTCGGGCCGAGGACACCTAGTCGGGCGACCTCCCCTCCCTTGGCCGTGTACCCCGACGAGACCACGGAGGCCTGCGCCAGGCCGAACGATTCGTTCTCGCGGCCGATACTCGCCACCACGTCCACCTCGCCGGCGCGCATCTCGCCGAAGAGCCGGAGCAGCGTCACCTGCTCTTCGATCGCTTCGAGCACCGGAAAAAGGTTGCCCTCGAAGTCGTCTTCGGTGAGCACGAGATTAGCGGCGCCCGCCATGACGAGTCGCTCCTGCCTGCCCGCGCCGAGCTGCTCAGCGAGGTTCGTCGCGACGAGCCCGACGAAGCCGTGCCGCTCGGGCCGGAACTGTGCCGGAAGCTGGGCGACGAGGGCCGCGGCATCAGCAAGCGGGCGACCGCCGATGAGACTGTTGAGCTTGGCGCGGACTTCACCGAGGAAGATCTCGTCAACCCCGCTGAAGACCTCCAGCGTCCGCTGCTCGACGTGCCCGGAGTCCGTGATGAGAACCGTCATCACGCGCGTGTCGCTGAGCCGGACCAGCTCGACATGCTGCACAGTCGCATGCGAAAAAGTGGGGTATTGAACGAGGGCGACCTGGTTGGTGAGCTGCGAGAGCAGGCGAACCGTCCGCGACAGCACTTCGTCGAAGTCGGAAGAGGTGCCGAGGAAGGTCTCGATCGCGGTGCGCTGAGCGGCCGTTAACGGCCGGAGATCGGCCAACTGGTTGACGAAGAGGCGGTAGCCCTTGTCGGTCGGCACCCGGCCGGACGACGTATGGGGAGCAGCGATTAGCTCTTCTTCTTCGAGCAGCGCCATGTCGTTGCGGATGGTCGCCGCGGACACACCGAACTGGTGGCGCTCGACGATCGACTTGGAACCGACCGGCTCGCGCGACTCGACGTAGTCGTGCACGATCACCCGGAGGACTTCGAGACCCCGCTCGCTGACCACGCACACCTCCTGTCGTCGACGCTGGCACTCTGTCGATAAGACTGCTAATGATACTCCACAGAGGTGACGGACGCTGTGTCCCCCCACCTCGGAACGCTATGCCCGCGGCCTCCGTGCCCACTATGCTCGCCGCATGAGCGAGACACCTCCCAGCGACAACGGCAACCCCGGTGGCCCTTACGGCGGCACCTACCAACCTCAGCCCCTGCGTCCGGAGGACGAGAAGCTCTGGTCGACGCTGATCCACATCGGCGGCATCCCATTCAGCTTCGTCCCGGCAATCATCGGCTACTTCGTGCTGCGCGACCGCGGTCCCTTCATCAAAGAGCACACCCGCGTCGCACTGAACTTCCAGCTGACAATGCTGATCGGTTACGTGGGCGGCTCGATCCTGAGCATCATCGGCATCGGAGTCCTGATCGGCCTCGCCACCTGGGTCGTGATCATCATCTTCTCGATCATCGCGGCGATCGCTGCCAACCGCGGCCAGTACTACCGATACCCGCTGTCGATCGAATGGTTCAAGAAGTAGCGACGCGCTTGCGCGCCCGACCGGTCAGTCTCCGAGCAAGCGCCTAACAACCGCGTCGGCCAGAAGCCGACCGCGGAGGGTGAGTCGTACCGTGCCGCGAATCGCCTCGCGGCCTTCGAGCAGGCCGTCGGCAATCAACCCGGCCACGGCCTCGCGGCCCGTCTCGTCGAGCTCGGACACGCGCAATTCGTCACGAACCCGAACGGCGAGCAGGATCCGTTCGGTCACCCTCGTGTCGCGGCCAAGAGTCTCGCGCCCGGCGGCCGGCGACACCCCGGAAGCGATCCGCTCCGCGTAGGCCGCGGGGTGCTTCACGTTCCACCAGCGGACGCCGCCCACGTGGCTGTGGGCGCCAGGGCCAACGCCCCACCAGTCGTGACCCTGCCAGTAGGCGAGATTGTGGCGCGAGGCGTGCTCTGCTCCTTTGGCCCAGTTGCTCACCTCGTACCAGCCGTAGCCGGCGCTCGCGAGGAGGTCGTCGGCGAGCTCATACATGTCGGCGGCGGTATCGTCGTCCGGTTGGGCGACCTCTCCGCGTCGGATCTGGCGCGCCAGCTTCGTGCCGTCCTCGACAATGAGCGAGTAGGCGGACAGGTGGTCAGGGTCCTGTGCCAGAGCGTGCTCGAGCGACCGACGCCAGTCGTCGAGCGACTCCCCCGGCGTGCCGTAGATCAGGTCCAGGCTTACGTCGAGGCCGGCGTCACGGGCCCAGGCCACGACGAGCGGGATCCGCGCCGGGTCGTGGGTGCGCTCCAGCGTCGCCAGCACATGCGGGACTGCTGACTGCATGCCGAAGCTGACCCGAGTGAAACCGGCGCTCTTGAGATCACGCAGGTAGGTCTCGTCGACCGAGTCGGGGTTGGCCTCGGTCGTCACCTCGGCGCCCTCGACAAGCCCCCAGGCGTCGACTGTCGCGTGCAGCATCAACGCGAGGTCTGTCGACGGAAGCATGGTGGGTGTGCCGCCGCCGAAGAAAACGGTCGAGACGGGGCGGTCGGGAAGCTGGGCTGCGCTCAGGATCCTGCGCGCGCTCTCGATCTCGACGACCGCCTGCGCCGCGTAGTCGCTCCGTTTCACCCCACGCAGTTGGTCGCCCGTGTAGGTGTTGAAGTCGCAGTACCCGCAGCGGACACG
>JAODMX010000155.1 GCA_025464735.1 Frondihabitans sp.
GAGATCGGTCACCGGCCGCGCCGTCTCGCTGATTCGTTTGGAACTGGATCATGTACTCGATTGACGACATGAAACCCGCCGGCAGGTAGATGAGGATGAAGGTCGCGATGAAAGCCATCGCGTAGACGAACATCGAGATCAGGCCGCGCCAGAGCTGCTTGCGGCGGAACGCCAGGTAAACGAACGACAGGACGAGGACTGCCGTCGACACTTTCGAGGTGACGGACGCGGCCATCAGGATCCCGGACACGGCCGGCAGCCACCAGCTGCCGCGGCGGTACCACCACCAAGCGACGGCCAGCGACGCGATGGCGAACGCGACCATGAAAGGCTCGAGAATGGCGAACCGGTCGATCCGAATGCCGGCTTCCGCGGCGGCTCGGGGGAGTAGCCACCATGCGCCGGTCGCTGTGACGGCCCAGACGAGGCCGATCTCGCGGCGCAACCAGAAGAGAATGACCCATCCCGTCACGAAGACGAACGTCGTGGTGATGAAGCGCCCGGAGACTTTCCCCGTCGACCCGATGATCTGCGCTTCACCGATGAAGTATTTCGCCAGCGGCGGGTGCTCGCGATTCTCGACGAAGATGCCGTGTACGTAGTTGAGACCGGCGCCGAGGTAGGTGGGCTCGTCGGCCTGGAAGTTGGCGCCGCCGAGGTTGGCGTAGCAGGTGTAGATGCCCCAGACAGTGAGGAAAGCCAGAACGACGATCGTCGTTACGGCCGCCCATCGGCTCGTGGTCGGGACCACGCCGTCGCCGCGGGACAGAACACGATCGTCGAGATCGATGGTGGTCATCTGATCGGCTTTCGTGGCGTCATGCGCGGGGTGGGCGAAGTCGGAGACGGCTAACGGCCGCCGGCTGCGGGCTGTGCTTGTGAGAGGTCGTTCGTGGCGGGTGCCGCTCCGGTGATCGCGGCGATTGAGGTCTCGAGTTCTCCGCCCATCGTTTCGAGCGAATAGATGCGACGGGCCTCGTCTCGGAAGCGGCGTGCCTGGGCTGCCCGCTCCGGGGAAGCGCTCTCGGTGATCAGGATGTCGGCCCAGGCGCGGCCGTCGCCCGACGGAGCGAGGAGACCTGTCACGCCGGGGCGCACGGCGTCGAGTAGCCCTTCGATGTTGGCGGCGACGGTGAGGAGGCCGGCCTGAGCCGACTCGATGACGACCAGACCGAAGCCCTCTATGTCGTTCGGCACCGGAATGTTTGGCTGCACGAAGAAGTCGGCGCCCGACAGGAGTAGCTCCCGCTGGTCGTCGCCGATGTAGCCGAGGAGTCGAACCCGGTCGCTCACTCCCAGCCGCTCGGCGTCCTTCAGGATTTCGTCACGGTCGGGCCCGGATCCGGCGACGAGGTAGATGAATTCGGACGGCAGCAGCGGTACGACCTCGTTGACGAACCAGCGAACACCCTTGCGTTTCACAAGACGGCCGGTGGTCATGAGCACCACACTGTCTGCGGCGAGGTCGAACTGCGACAGAATCTGCTCCCGCGCCGCCTGCCTGTCGTCGCGGACGGCTTCGGCCAGTTCGATCCCCATCGTGACGACCTCGGCGCGGCGCGGGTCGACCCCGGCGTCGATCGCCTGGTCAAGGGTGGCCCGGCTGATGGCCAGTACTTTTGGCGCGCGACGGAGAGCCCCGTGAACGACCCGCCTATAGGCGGGGTTGGAGTAGGTGATGTCGAGCCCGCAGACCATTGTCAGCGCGCGACGACGGAAGACGCGCGGGATCCAGCCGAGCAGGGCCCAGGCGAGCGCGTCGCCGAAGAGGTACACGTCGTCGCTGCCGGCGATGCTTCGCCCGAGGAGGCGGAACGCCGTGACGGGCATCCACCAGAGGAGGTTTTTGTTGCCGCGACCCATGGCGATGAGGCCTGAGTGGCCGTAGGCCTGCCGGAGAGCGAGGTCGGTGTTGAAGGCGAGTGTCTCCATCCCGCCGACCGACGGGGGAAACTTCCGGGTTACGTAGGTGACGTGAAGCCCGGGTTCGTTCTTCTGTCGGGCTCGGCGGCGGCCGCCGATCGTGAAGAGAAGCATGGCGACATCGCCGAGGGTCATGAAGAGGCGGTGCACCACGGCAAGCCCAAGCACGGTTGTCGCGCCGAGCGTGGGCCCCAGGACGAACACGAGGACCGCCTCGCGAACCCCGACCCCTGCCGGCGCGATGATCGCGACGAAGCCGGCCACCCAGCCGAGGCCGTAGCCGCTGACGCCGTCGAGGAGCACCCGGAACGAGAACCCCGAGGTGCCGAAGGCCAGGCAGGCGAGAGCGGACCCGAGGAAGAACCAGCTCATGATGCTCCAGCCGATCGCCGCGGCGAAGGGGCGGGGGAGGATCGTGGGAAGGGCGCCGTCTTTCCGCAGGAGCTTGAGCGCAAGGCGGATGACTCGGTTGAGGACTGGCGGAACCAGCACGATGAGCCCGCCGACCAGGAGGAGAACGAGGAGGTACCAGTAGTGCGTGACGAGGGCGGGAATCGTGAACAGCACTCCGACGCCGTAGACCAGGCCGACCGTGGCACTCAGGAGCAGGGCGATCGTCATCGAACCGACGCTGATGATGGCGCTCAGGCCGAACGCCTTGCCGAGGCGCGCACTGGCCACAACCGGCCAGATGCCCCCGGGGATGTATTTACCGAGCTGCGACGTGAAGAACACGCTCGAGGCCTCGGGCCGGGACAGGTCGGTGCCGAGGGACCGCACGATGGCGCGCCACGACAGCATGTTCACGTAGAGGCCGACGATGACGCATGCCGCGGAAGCAATGATCAGGGGCCAGGCAACCTCGGAAAGGCCGTCGAGCATGGGCTTCCAGTTCTTGGCGATCGCATAGATCAGGAAGGCGACGGCGAGGAGGCCGAAGACGATCTGTGCGACTGTCCGCAAACGTTTGAGCATGACTAAGAGGTTCGTCCGATCCGTGAGAGCAAGGCCATCGGGACGATCCGATCGGCGGCCCGGTGCGCCCGGTAGGGCCCGCACGACTCTAACATTGCGAACACTGCGGGCAGCCTCAGGTTCGGCGACCCCGGGAGACGAGGAAGCGGGAGCGGACGGCGAGACCGATCCGGACTCCGAGGAGGATCGGCACCCACGCGGGGCCGGGATGGGTCTTCGCGATGTACTGATATGCGCTGCGGTGATGCGCCTTGATCATCACGTCGGCGACCTTCTCGGTGCTTGCACCGCCGATGTGGACCACTGTGGCCTGCGGTACGAAAAGGTTGTCCCAGCCCGCGGCCGCCATGCGGCGACCGAGGTCGACGTCTTCGAAGTACATGAAGAAGTCGTCGTCGAAGCCGCCGACGTCTTCGAAGGCAGTGCGCCGGATCAGGAGGAACGCACCCGAGAGCCAGCCCACTCGCGTGGTCGTGTCGGAGGCGGAGACGTCGCGCTGCTGGTAGCGCCTGGTCCAGGGGTTGGTCGGCCAGATGCCGGAGAGCACGGCGTGCCCGATGCCGTTTCGGATCGACGGCAGGGCCCGCGCGGACGGGTAGATCGTGCCGTCGGGCTCGAGGATCTTCGGCCCCAGGACGCCCGCACGCGGGTTCTCATCGGCTGCGGCCAGCAGCGTGTCGACCGCGCCCTCGGTGACCTGGGTGTCGGGATTGCAGACGAGCACCCAGTCGATGTCGTCTCCGAACGTCGCCACGCCGATGTTCGCTGCCGATCCGTAGCCGACGTTGCCGGGCGATCGCACGAGCGTCACGTGGTCGTTCTCGAGCGCCGCGCGCTCGGGTGCACCGTCGGTGGAGCCGTTGTCGACGACGACGACGTTGTCGCGAGCCGCCTCCTCGCTGTCGAGGGAGCGGATGAAGCTCTCGAGGGTGTCTCCCGGCGAGAACGTGATCGTGACGACGCCGATCTGCCGGCTCACCGGGACACCGCCACGGCGGCTCGGAAGGCGGCCATGTGTTCGTCGGCTGATCTCTCCCAGGTGAAGTCGGCGGCGCGCGCCGGGCCTTCAGCCGCCCGCGTGGTCCGGGAGCGCACATCGAGCAGGATCTCCGAGAGCGCCTTTTCGAGACTAGGCCCGTCGGGCTCGGCGTAGTACGCGACCTCGCCGCCCACCTCGGGAAGCGCGAGCCGCGGCGTCGTGAGCACCGCCGTGCCGCAGGCCATGGCTTCCAGGACCGGCAGGCCGAATCCTTCGCCGTCGCTCGGGTAAGCGACGAGGTCGGCCCCCGAGAGGAAGCCGGGGAGGTCGCCATCGTCGAGGAACCCGGTCCACTGCACCCGGGGGGAGTGACGCTTGGATCCGAGAAGGGCGGTCGCCTCGTCGTCCCAGCCCGCGCCTCCCGCGATCAGGAGCCGCCACCCCGCGAGACGTTCGTCGTCGGTAGCCCGGAGGAAGGCCTCGACGAGAGGGACGACGTTCTTGCGTGGCTCGATCGTGCCGACGAAGGCGACGTACGGGCCGCGGCCCTCGAACACTGTCACGGCGCGCGCCTGGGCGTTCTGGCCCTGCGGTCGGAAGCGGGCGGTGTCGATGCCGTGGTAGGCCACGACGCCGGAATCGAGCCGCGCGCGGGTGGCGCGCCTCACCTCATCGAGTGTCGCCTGACTGGGCGTCACGCAGACGGCCGCCTGGCGCACGGAGAACCTCGTCCAGAAGCGGAAGAAGGTGCGCTTCAGGCGACTGTGCAGCTGGGGGTGTGAGAAAAAGGTCGCGTCGTGCAGGGTGACCACCACCGGCATCGAGTGGGCGATCGGCATTGTGTAGTGCGGTGCCAGAAGAACGTCGGCGTGAACGCGTCGCGCAAGACGGGGGAGCGCGACCTGTTCCCAGAGGAGACGGCCGGGAACGGTGCGCGCCCAGCGGGGAACGACCTCGACGCGGGCCCGGGGTGCGCGCTCGCTCCACATCTCTGCGTCGCGGGCCTGGGACGACACGACGAGCTCGACATCGTCGCGGGCCGCGAGCGCAGGCACCAGGTTGAGGAGGTATCGCCCGACGCCGCCGGCGTTAGCGGGAATGGACGTCGCGTCGACGAAAGCGGTGAGGGTCACGATCGGACCAGGGTACAGGGCAGGCTGCACGCCGAGCGTCAGGGAGGGTGCCTTCGGCGGGGCGAGGTCGGGTGCATCGTCGCCGTCTTCGTACAATGGTCGCTGCCGCCTAAGTTCGG
>JAODMX010000156.1 GCA_025464735.1 Frondihabitans sp.
TCGCCGAGAGTGCGAATGGGGTGGTCGCCGAATCCCACAGGTCCGGCGCCCTTGAGAAACGTCATCCGCAGGAGGTTTGTCTCCTGATGGGATCGTGAGGAAGCCACACCCATCAAGGCAGCCCAAAGGGGAGACCAGGAGATGAGCGTCCAATCGGCGCGGAAGACGGCGATCGCCACGTCGCCGAGCCGGAGAAGCATCCGCTGCACCCCGGCGGGGATGTAGTCCGGGATGAGTCCGTCCCCGGGCACCTCCTGACCGGCAAGACGGTAGAGATGGTCGCGCTCGTCCTTCGATAGCAGGAGAGCGCGGGTGAGAGCCGCGAGGACTCCGGTCGAGGGGTAAGCCCGGCCCTGCTCCATTCGCACGACGTAGTCGACCGAGATGTCAGCGAGGGCGGCGAGTTCTTCGCGCCGGAGGCCGGGCGTGCGCCGGTCGCGACCCTGCACCATCCCGACATCGCCCGGCAAGAGACGCTGACGCCACGCGCGAAGGATGGTGCCGAACGGATTCCGGTCAGGCATTGGCCGACTCGACGCGATCGGTAGAGGCGGAGAAGTCGTGCCATTGGGCGGCACTGTCTCGGAGCTGCTGGGCCCGGATCTCGAACGAGCCGAGGGCGTCGGTTCCCGCCGCCCAGCGTGCGGGCGGGTTCTCGAGCGATGCCAGCTCGAGGATCGCTGCGGCGAAGCGCACG
Source organism: Frondihabitans sp. (assembly GCA_025464735.1). The sequence goes on from JAODMX010000156.1 coordinate 698, forward strand.
GGATCGCCATCCTGATCGTGATTGCGCCCCTCGACAAACTCTCGTCGAGCGTCGTCGAGCGGCCGGTAGTCGTCGATCCGGAGGTCGCCGAGTCCGATCGAGCTCGGGTCGAGGAAGTCGGTGCTGAACTGGCCGGGGTGCACGGAAGTCACGTGGATCCCGAAGGGTGCGAGTTCGCGGCTCAGCGACTCCGACCAGCCGGCGACGGCGAACTTCGCCGCACAGTAGACGGACCACCAGTCTGTTCCGACAATCCCGAGCAGTGACGAGATGTTGACGATCCGACCGCTGCGCTGGGCGCGCATCGCGGGGAGGACTGCGCGCGTGACGTGGAAGGTGCCGAAGACGTTCGTCTGAAACTGCCTCTCGATGAGGGTGGGTGAAAGCTCCTCGAAAGCACCAACCTGCCCGTAGCCGGCGTTGTTGACGAGAACGTCGATCCGGCCGAAGTGCGCCAGTCCCTCTTCGACGACTCGGACGGCTGCGTCAGGGTGGGTGATGTCGAGCTGTGCGGGGAGGAGCCGCTCGCTGCCGAAGGGTAGGGCAGTTTCGATCTGTTTCGGGTTGCGGGCGGTCGCGATCACGCGGTCACCTGCCTCGAGCGCGGCGCGGGCGATCTCCAGCCCGAAGCCCCGTCCTGCGCCCGTGATCAGCCATGTCTTGGTCATTGTCGTCTCTTTTCGGATCAGTCTCGATTGCTCTCTGGCTTCAAGTGTCGATCCGTGTCGAGAAGACTCGGTGGGACGGTTTTTCTTACGCAGTCGAGGCCGCCAAGGAAACTACCTCCTGCAATCCCGGCGCCGAAGGCTACTATTCCTAGCTACGAACCCCAATGCCGAGCGAGTCAGTCGATTGGCTCGGTCAAACTGGGCGATGAACGTTGTCGTTTGCCGTTGTACGCGACGGCTGTAGAGATGGGACCAGCGGTGACTGCTGCAACTGACGATGTTCTTCCTCGAGAAAGTTCGGGGGCGGCGGTTGCTGGATTAGAAGTGAAATGGTTGCGGACTCCGGCCAAACAGGACTACCCGGCCGCGAAATCGTATCTGTCTCTGAATTTGGAAAAGAAGATCGTGAACAAGATCGTTCAGAAACTCGCGCAGAAGAAATGCGTGAACTTCAAAGCCAAAGACATACTGCGGGCCTCTGGGTTACCTCTCTTGCCGCGAACCAATACGGATGTACAAAAAGAACTTGCCCGCGTAGCGGCGGGTGAGCCATTGTCTCCGTGTCTGATTATCCGCGGTCGCCTGGATCGAGGTCGGCTTGCTCAAATTGCGGATGGTTACCACCGCATTTGCGCGTCGAATTACGTTGATGAGGACGCGAATATCCCCGTTCAGATAATCGACTTATAGTCGCATGACACGTGTCATGGGCGCGGGTTCCGGGAGCGGTCGAGCGCACGCGGAGATGTCTTTTCGGGAGATTGCCTTCGTGCGCGAATTCAACAATTTGCGCTACGAATGGGTGCGATTGTTCGCCGAACTGTTCGGCACATACCTGCTGGTCGTCGTTGCTGCCGGAGCTGGAACCGTCAACACGATAACTCATGGTGGCGTTGGTCGCGTTGCGGAGGTTTCCGCACCCGGGTTGATGGTGATGGCAATTATCCTGTCGCTTGGCGCAGTTTCCGGCGCGCATTTGAACCCGGTGGTGACGATCGCGTTCGCGTTCCGTACCGACTTTCAGTGGCGACGAGTGCCCGGCTACATCGTGGCGCAACTCTCGGGGGCGACCCTTGCCTCGGTGACGCTGCTCGTCAGATTTGGGCGACAGGACGCCGATGGGGCGACACTGCCGGGTCCCGGGATCAGCGACGGACAGGCGATGATTGTTGAAGCTCTCTTGACGTTGGGCTTGGTGACCACAATTCTGGGTGCTGCTTCGGGCGCTCAAAATGTCGGCGCGCTTTCTGCGCTGGCGGCCGGCGGATACGTGATCCTCGCCGGAATGTGGGCCAGCCCGGCCAGCGGCGCATCGATGAACCCGGCGCGCTCCTCGCCGTCGGGATTGCCTATCTCCTCCGAGGTCCCGGCGGAGACGCGGTCGCCGAAAATGCCGCGCAAGGTCGTGGGGGCCTTGGGCGCGGGACTTCTCCCGGCGCGGGTTCTTCCCTACCTCGGTTTGCTTCCCCTGGCTCTCGGCATTCGGGCGGCGATTATCGGGTGGTGGCGCCGCACCGATTCTGCCCGCGACGACGATGGCCGGGTCGGTTCGTCGATTTGGGCGGTCGCCGTCGTGACCGTCTCGAACGGGGGCGACAACATTGGGGTCTATGTTCCGGTGTTCGCCACCGCGGGCATCGGTGGAATGAGCGTCTACTGCATACTCTTCCTGGTCTTCCTCGCGGCGCTCGTGGTCGTCGCTCGGTTCCTCGCCACGAGGAAGCCCGTAGCCCGCACCCTTGCCAGGTGGGGGCATATCATCCTGCCAGTTGTCCTCATCGGCATCGGACTCCGGATCCTCATCGACGGCGGTGCATTCGGTATCCCGGTCCGCTCGTGAGGTGTCTCTGTGGTGGGAGACGCTGCGCACCGAGCGAAGCCCTGTCGGCACACACTCAGGAAAGTTAACCTATCTTAACTTTTACGCCGCTGGGACCCCGCTTTGAAGGGCCTCGGTGCAAGCAACGGGCTTCGCAGGAGACGTGATTTCTCCTTCGACCACTCCGACCCGACCTGGTCGGGAGGCGCCCCCATTTTCAGTCGAGACGGTGGAGAATTCCCATGGGTGGGAGAGAAGAACAGCCTGATGAGAGTGGCACACGGCCGACCTATCGTCCGAAGCATGTCCGACCACTGAGGCGCCGGCGACGCATCGTCGGAATCATCGCGGGCAGCCTGGCAGGGATTCTCGTCATCGCGGCCGCGTTCGTCGTGTATCAGTACAACGACATTTCGAACGGCATCCACCGCTCGGCAATCACGCTCCCGAAGTCCTCGGCAACGGCCAAGGGGCCGGGGCAATTGGCAGCGACGAACATCCTGCTCATGGGACTCGACAGCCGCCTTGACGAGAACGGGAACCCCCTCCCCGCTGCCGTTTACAACGCACTGCACGCCGGCGACGGATCCGATGGCGGCTATAACACCAACGTGTTGATGCTGATCCACATCCCCGGCGGTGGCAAGCCCGCCGTCGGAATCTCGATCCCGCGAGACGACTACGTTAACATCCCCGGAAGCCCTGACGACGTGTCTACGACCAAGATCAAAGAGGCGTACGGCCTCGAGCTCGACCAAACTCTCCGGCACCTGGTGAACACCACCAACCTTCCCCATGCGGCGGCCTATCAGCAGGCGAGGGCCGCGGCCCGACAGGAGGAGATTTCTACGGTCTCGCAGTTCCTCGGCGGTGTCCCGATCAATCACTTCATCGAGGTGACCATGGCGGCCTTCTACCAAATCGCGGAAGCCGTGCAGCCCATCACCGTCTGTGTCAAAGAGGCAACCTCGGATCCGTACTCGGGGGCGAAATTCACAGCCGGCTACCAGCAGTTAGACGCGTCCCAAGCTGTGGCGTTCGTGCGGCAACGTCGCGACCTGAACAACCCGGCGCTGAACTTTACGGACCTCGACAGGGAACGCCGCCAGCAGGCCTTCATCGTCTCGCTCGCGTACAAGCTGAAGCAGAGCGGCACCTTGACCAACATCGGCACCCTTAACACCCTCATCGGTGTCGCGAAGCAGAACATCGCCCTCGATTCCGGGTTCGATCTCCTCTCGTTCATCCAGCAGGCGCGAGGGCTCGCCGGTGGGAACATCAGCTTCACCACGTTGCCGATCACCGGGTACGCGACGATCGAAAGCGGATCCATTCCCTGCGTCAAATGATGCTGCGCCCTGGTTCGGGCGAAAGGCCCTGTGGTCGCACGCTCGCCAGTGTTTGCGCTTGCTGAAGGAACTGGATTCCGAGGCTTGAATTCGTTTCTGAGTCATTACTTGGCGGCCAGTGAATAGCTTCCAGAGGTGGTTCCGGATCTCGATCCCAGGTCACTCCGCCGTGCTTGAGATCGCGCCGGAGGTCGTCCGGCCTGTGCGCCGGGCCGGGAGCGCCATCGTTTGGCGGGAAGCAGTCATCGGTGCCGGCGCAATCTCGCTGGTCGTCCGAGCAGCCGTCAGCGTCTGGGCGTTCGTCGTGGTGTCGATCACACCCGGACATGCGCGCACGGACCCGCTGACGTTCTTCTCGCGGTGGGGCAGTTCCTACTTCGCGTCCATCGCGACCGAGGGCTATTTCGGCCCGCACTCCGCCGGGAAGTTGCAGGCCTTATTCCCGGCCTATCCGATCCTTGCTCGCCTTCTGGCGAGCGTGTTGTTCACGACAGATCGGCCGACGGAGAGCGACATTTCTGTCGGTCTTTGGCTGGCGGCGGCGATACCCTCACTGATCGCGGCCATCGTGATCTGGATGCTCGCCGCCGAACGATTCGGGCCACGCATCGGGGCCGCGGCAACAGCTCTCTTCGTGGCGGGCCCGTACGGTGTCGTCCTCGCAGCTTCCTGCAGCGAATCCCTTTACCTCGCACTCGCGCTCCTGGCTTGGTACCAGGCCAGCAGAGGTCGTTGGGTTTACGCGGGGCTGCTGGGCGCGGCTGCGTCCCTTACCCGGATCGATGGCTTGTTTCTGGCACTGGCGCTCGGCGTCCTCTTCGTGAACAGGCGTGGCATAGCCTGGCGCGCGGAGGTTTCACGAGCCATCGGGCTGGTATCGCGGGCCGTGTCAGGCGTGTTTGCCTGACGAACTCGAGCTACCTTTCGCTCGCGCGCGAAAGCCTCCTCCTCTTTCCGCTGACGATGCTGGTAGCCAGCACCTCTGACGGTTCCAGGCGACGTTGGATCTACACGCTGGCTCTGAGCCTTGGAATCGTGCTGCTGTCGTTTAACACGCACCAGTTTGTGCTTGGCTACTGGGCGGACTGACCCGGGCAGGACCACCGGACGACTCGTGCTCTCTGGCGAAGGTTCGCGTTCACGAGTGTGATTCGAATTCCACGGGCAGTTCGAGAACCATCGTTGTTCCAGAGGGTGAGGTCTGTTCCACTCGTACCCGGCCGCCTTGGCGAGTGGCGATCTCGCGGACGAGCGCCAGCCCGATCCCGAAGCTCGGGCGCGTCCGCTCGGGCGTCGTCGTCGTCGTCGTCGAGTGGGCGAAGCGGTCGAAAACTCGTCCCGGAGTGATTCCTCGAATACCGTCGCCCTCGTCCGCCACAACAAGGCGAAGCAAATCGCCTGCCCGGGTCGCCGTCACTGTCACCAGTGAGCCCGCGGGGGAGTGTGCAACAGCGTTGTCGACCAGCGCAATGACGCAGCGGCGGAGGCTGGCCTCAGGGATCCGAACCAAGTTAGTATCGTCGACCTCCACGAGGAGGTTCACGCTGCGCTCGGCAGCGAGGATCTGCAGCGACTCGACTGCGCGAGCGATAACGGGTCCGGCGGCGATCGGCTCGCCCTGCCTGTCGCCACCTCCCGCCGTCAGCAGGAGATCGTTGACGATGTCAATCAGGGCGCGCGAATCGGATCGTAACTCGGTTACCATCTCTGCCGTCTCGCTGGTGCTCGGTGGGCTGGCTCCCCTCAGCCGACGGTCGAGGATCTGGAGGCGAACGTCGAGGACTGAGAGCGGCGTTCGGAGCTCGTGACTTGCATCCGCAACGAATTTCCGTTGCAGCCTGAGCGCCTGTCCGAGAGGGCCGACCGCGCGGCGGGCAATGAACCAGCTCACGAGCCCGGCGAAGACGACCGCCCCGATGCCGATGATCACGAGGGCCTTGAAGACGTCGTCGATGTCGACGTAGACGTGCGGAAGCCCGGAATGATCTCGATCGATTTGCTCGCGGGGACGGGCCTGGTGGAGCACGAAGATGGTCGCGACGACGATGATGCCTGACACGAGGAGTGCGGAGGCCGCCATGATCTGCCAACCGATCGACAGAGTTGCGCGACGAGTTGCCCGGGCGTCGGGATCGCTGCCAGTCATAAGGTACCTAGTCGGCAGCAGCGGCCATGACCGGCGAAATCCGGGTCGCGCGCCGGGACGGGATCAGTGAGGCAACGGTCGCCAGGAGTGCTGCCGCGACCAGCAGGCTGACGAAGAGCCACCACGGAAACGACAGCCAGAAGTACCCGCCCACGTGGCCGTCGGAGGAGATTGCCGCAAGTGCTCCCGCCCAGCCGTAAATCGTGCCGAGCGCCAGGCCGCAGATCGTTCCGGTGACGGTCAGCTGGATGCTTTCGGCGAAGATCATCTCGCGAACCTGGCGACGGCTGAACCCGAGGGCCCGGAGGAGACCGATCTCACGTCGTCGCTGGATCACATTGAGGCTCAGGGAGTTGACGAGGCCGACTGCTGCGATGAGTAGCGAGAATCCGACCAGGATTCCGATGACTCCGAGCACCAGGTTGAGGAACGCGGCTGTTGCGTTCTGCTCGGCCGGTGGAAGGCCCGCGTTGATTTTGCTCGCGATCGACTGATACGACTGGCCGGCAACGCCGAACATCGTCACAAGGGTGATCCCGATGACCAGCCCGATGGTGGAACGGGCGGAGCGCGCCGGGTATCGCATCGCGTTGGCGGCCGCGAGCTTGCTCGCTGACGACGATCCCATCAGGCGACCGACCCGCGTCAGGATGGGCGGGAGGAATGCCGAGGCGCCGCTGACGAATCCGATGAAGCTGAGTGCGCCGCCCGGTACTGCGAGCAGGAGGCCGAGCGGTGAGACCCGGCCCACCGCGACGCCGAGGAGAAGTAAGACGAATCCGACGATGACGAGGGTGTTTGTGAGATAACGGCGACCGCGGACAGCGCTGCGGACCTTCTCAATGCTGGGCTCCTGAATTCGACCGAGAGCCTCGATGGGCGACACTGCGGTTATCGTCCGCGTACCGATGAGAGCCGAAAGAGTCGTCGACGCGACACCGATGACAAGAGGAAACACGATCGGCCAGGGAACGAGATTCATTGGCACGTTGAGGAACACCTTGGCGGCGATGAGCGAACCACTGATCAC
>JAODMX010000164.1 GCA_025464735.1 Frondihabitans sp.
CTCCCCCGCCACGTCGTTGGCCGCGAGGGTGCCCGTCGCGCCGACGCCGCCGAGGTAGTGAGCGTCGTCCCAGACGAGCGACCCGCCGCCGGCCTGAGTCGTGCCCACGGGGATGCCGGTGGTGCGGACGAACTCGGCCAGTTCGTTCTCAGCGCCGGAATACAACACCCCGCCGCCGGCCACGATGAAGGGCCGCTTGGCGGCTTTGATCGCATCGATCGCGCGGGCCAGCGCGGCGGTCTCGGGGAGGGGCCGGCGAATGTGCCACTCGCGCGGCTGCAGGAACTCGAGCGGCACCTCGATCTCTTCGGCCTGGACGTCTTCGGGCAGGGCGATCGTGACGGCACCGGTCTCTGCCGGATCCGTCAGCACGCGCATCGCCGAGAGGGCGATCGAGAAGAGCTGCTCGGGTCGAACGACCCGGTCGAAGAAGCGCGACAGGGGACGGAAGGCGTCATTGACGCTGATGGAAGTGTCGTGCGGGTGCTCGATCTGCTGGAGGACCGGGTCAGACACTCGGGTCGCGAAGGTATCGCTCGCGAGCAGGAGCGCTGGGAGGCGGTTGGTCGTCGCGAGCGCCGCCGCGGTCAGCATGTTGGCGGCTCCGGGGCCGACCGAGGCGGTTGACGCGAAGGTGGCGCGACGACGGTGCATCCGGGCGTAGCCGACGGCTTCGTGCACCATGGCCTGCTCGTTGCGGGCCTGGTAGTAGGGCATGAGGCCCGGGTCGGTGTCGTGGAGCTGCTTCAGCGCCTGGCCGACGCCTGCCACGTTGCCATGACCGAAGATGCCGAACATGCCGGGAATGGTGCGCTCTCGGATGTCACCGTCGACGGTCCACTGGTTGGCGAGGAACTCGACCAGGGCCTGGCCGACAGTCATGCTCCGTGTGGTCGGGCTCTGCGTCGTCATCGACTGCGTCCTTTCGTGTATGCCTCCGCCGTATAGGGAAGGCGGGGATCGGGATCCTGGGTGGCCCACTGCTCTCGGACCCAGGCGTGCGCAGGGTCGTCGCTGATCTGCCACACGCGCTCGGGATCGGGGCCCGCCATCACGTTGAGGTAGTAAAGGTCATAGCCGGGCGCTGCGACTGCGGGCCCGTGGTAGCCGAACGGCACGAGGGCGATGTCGCCCGTGCGCACGAGACCGTTGATGTTGATCTCACCGGCCGGCGATGAGTAGGTTGCGAACAGACCGAACGGATCCGCCTCCGGCGGAGCGTCCACTCCCTGCGAGACCTCCGACTCGAAGTAGTAGATCTCCTCCAGTCGCGACTCGTGGCCGGGGACGGCCTCGTCGTGCTTGTGCGCCGGGTACGACGACCAGTTCTCGGCCGGAGTGATGACCTCGCAGACGATGAGCTTCTGCGCGTGCAGCCCCGCGGGCGTGCCGTAGTTGTGCACCTGGCGGGTCGAGCGGCCGGCCCCCCGGATCTCGACCGGGATATCGGACTTGCGCACCACTTCGACGTCGAGCCGTTCGGTTGCAGGCGCTTCGGCGACGGCGACCCTGCCCGTTCCGGTGAGCGTCGCCCGGGTGCCGATGCCGAGGTAGGCGACGTCGGGCGGGCCGGCGAACACGGACGGGCGACCCTCAAGGTCGATCTCGCCCGAGCCCGCGTCGTTCGACCAGGAGATGTGCACGCTCGAGGTGAGCGGCACGACCATCCGCTCGATGGCGGCGCCTTCGAGCGTGAGGTCTCCCGAAGACAGGTCGCCCACGCGCAGCCCGGTGTGCTGCCAGCCGGTCAGGGTGTCGTCGACGACGCTCTCCCACCCGTCGCGCGCCAGCGCCGAACGAGTGAAGAGCCAGGTGGGGTCATCTGCGCTCATCAGGCCTGTGGGAATCCCAGGTTGATGCCACCGTGCGACGGGTCGGGCCAGCGGGAGGTGATGGCCTTCTCACGAGTGAAGAAGTGGAAGCCCTGCATTCCGTAAGCCTTCGAGTCACCGAAGATCGAGTCTTTGAAGCCACCGAACGAGTAGTAGGCGACCGGAACCGGAATCGGCACGTTGATCCCGATCATGCCGACCTCGATCTCGTTCTGGAAGCGACGCGCAGCTCCGCCGTCGTTCGTGAAGATCGCGGTGCCGTTACCGAAGGCGCCCGAGTTGATGAGGGCGACTCCCTCTTCGTAGCTGTCGACGCGAACGATGCTCAGCACCGGGCCGAAGATCTCTTCGGTGTAGACGCGGCTGGTCAGCGGCACCCGGTCGATCAGGGTGGGGCCGAGCCAGAATCCGTCGGCCGCGCCGTCAACCTCAATGCCGCGGCCGTCGACGACGACGTCGGCACCGTCCGCGAGGGCGATGTCGATATAGGAGGCGACCTTGTCGCGGTGCTGCTTCGTGACCAGCGGGCCCATGTCGCAGGAGCGTCGGCCGTCGCCGACCGTGAGCGTCGCCATGCGCTCCTTGATCAGCGGCACGACCTTGTCGGCGACATCGCCGACGGCCACCAACACGCTGATCGCCATGCAGCGCTCACCCGCCGAGCCGAAGCCTGCGTTGATGGCGGAGTCGGCCACGAGGTCGAGGTCGGCGTCCGGGAGCACGAGCATGTGGTTCTTCGCGCCGCCGAGGGCTTGCACCCGCTTGCCGTTCTTCGACGCGGTCTCGTAGATGTACTTCGCGATCGGCGTAGAGCCAACGAAGGAGATACTCGCGACGTCCGGGCTGTTCAGCAGACCGTCGACGGCGAGCTTGTCGCCCTGCAGCACGGTGAAGACGCCGTCGGGAAGGCCTGCCTCCTTGAAGAGCTCGGCCAGGAAGATGCTCGACGACGGGTCTTTCTCGCTCGGCTTGAGCACCACGGTGTTGCCGACTGCGATGGCGATCGGGAAGAACCACATCGGCACCATAACCGGGAAGTTGAAAGGGCTGATGATGCCCACGACACCGAGCGGCGACTTGGTCGAATAGACGTCGACACCCGTGGAAACCTGCTGCGAGAACTCCCCCTTGATGATGTGGGGGAACCCGGTGGCGAGCTCGAGCACCTCAAGGCCGCGCTGAATCTCGCCGAGAGAGTCGGAGATGACCTTGCCGTGCTCCGCCGTCAGGATCGCGGCGAGCTCGTCTTTGCGCTCGTTCACCAGCTCACGGAACCGGAACATGATCTGCTGGCGCCGCGTAATCGAGAGGTCCCGCCATTTCGGGAAAGCGGCCTTCGCGGAGGCGATCGCAGTATCGATCTCCTCCTGACTCGCCAGGGCGACGTTCTTCGTCGCCACACCCAGCGCGGGGTCGTAGACCGGCGCAGTGCGACCAGATGTTCCGGCGACACGCTTGCCGTCGATCCAATGGGTGATCTCGGGAAGGACGGTCTCGACCACGTCGGCCGTGGGAGCGATTGTGCTCATGGTGATTCTTCTCTCTTGCTAGGCGTTCTGAGTCTGTGCGGGAAGTGCGGCATGCACCAGCCCTGCCGCGATGTCAACCGCGTTCACGACGTCGTCGTCGGGTGGATAGAGGAGGGTGCGGCCCACGGTGAGGCCACGGACACCGGGCTGCGCGAGGGCATCGGCCCATTTCGCGTACGTTTCGAGCGGCCGCTCTGAAGGGTCGCCACCGAGCAACAGGGTCGGCAGCGTCGTCGCGGCCATGACACGCTCCATGTCGTCCACCACGGGGAGCTTCAGCCAGCTGTACGCCGTCGACTCGCCGAGCCCGGCAGCGATCGCCACCGACTTGATCACGGCCTCGGTCGACAGGTCGTTCAGGATCCGGCCCTCGACCCAGTCGGAAACGAACGGTTCGAGCATGATCGGCAGCTTGAGCACAGCGGCCTCGCTGACGGCGTGTGCGGTCGCCTCGATCGTGTCGGCCGTGCCGGCGTCTCGGAGGTTGATACGAACCAGAAGCTTCGCGAAGTCGAAGCCGGCGTCGACGATGCCTTGCGCCGAGTAGGCCGTGAAGCGGTCGTCCATCTCGAAGCTGGCGCCCTGGAGGCCACCGCGATTCATCGACCCCACGACGACCTTGTCGTCGAGCGCTCCGAGGAGCGCGAGATCTTCGAGGATGTCGGGCGTGCCCAAGACACCGTCGACCCCGGGCCGCTCGAGCGCGATGACAAGACGTCGGAGGAGTTCGCCACGATCCGACATGGCCAGGGAATCGCCGCGCACCCCCAGTGCCCCGCGGGCGGTGTGATCGGCCGCAACGATGAAGAGCTTGTCGTCACCGCGGAGGAGAGGCCTCCGAACGCGGGCCTTCAGAGCTCGGCCGATGGCCTCGGGATCGGTGGCACGGATCTCGCGCAGGCGGGCGATGTCGACGGTGCGCGCGTCAGACATGGAGGGCCTCCTCGAGGACTGCCTCGACCTCGGCGGCCGTCGGCATCGCCGTCGAGCACTCGAAGCGCGTGGCGACGATGCCGCCCGCAGCGTTAGCGAAGCGCAGGACCCTCTCGAGCGGCCAGCCCTCGAGCAGACCGTGACAGAGGGCGCCACCGAAGCCGTCGCCTGACCCTAGGCCATTGATCACCTTGACGAGATGCGCGGGCACTTCAATGCTCTCGTCGTGCGTCTTGGCGAGCACACCCTTCGGCCCCTGCTTGACGATCGCGAGCTCGACACCCCGCTCGAGAAGCGCGTCTGCGGCCCGGTACGGATCGGTCTCACCGACGGCGATCTCGCACTCCTCTTTGTTGCCGACCGCGACCGTGACGTGCTCGAGAGCCTTGCCGACCTCGCGATGTGCGACCTCAGGGGACGACCAGAACATCGGTCGGTAGTCGAGGTCGAGAATCGTCAAGGGGCGACGACCGCGAGCGCGATACGCGACGTGGTGCGACTCCCGGCTGGGCTCCTCGGAGAGACCGGTGACGGTGGTCCAGAAGATGCGGGCCTGCTCGATGGCGGCCAGGTCGAGCGACTTGACCGTAATCATCAGGTCGGGCGCCTTGGGAGCCCGATAGAAGTAGAGCGGGAAATCGTCGGGCGGGAAGATCTCGCAGAACGTGACGGGGGTGTTGAGGCCGGCCACGCTGTCGATGAACTCGGTCGAGACACCGAGGCGGTCGAGCTCTTTCACGATGTATCGACCGAAGGGGTCGTCGCCTGTGCGGGTGATCACGGCCGCCCTGTGCTCGTAGCGCGAGGCGGCGATCGCGACGTTGGTCGCGCTGCCACCGACAGACTTGCTGAACGTCTCGACGTCCTCCAGGGGCACTCCGGCCTGCTGAGGATAGATGTCGACCCCGATGCGCCCCATGGTCACGACGTCGTAAGGGGGACGATTCGTTTCTTGCGTCATACGCCGATGGACAACTTTCTTCATTGGAGGCCGTGGAGGCAGGTCGGACGGAACCTCGGGTGCTCTTCGAGCGTACACCCGTGTGGCCTAATGTCAGGACAAAGTTTTTTGCCGCGCCGATGTCGGTCGCTGCTGCCACACTTCCCCCATGTCCCCCACGCTTTCGCTCTTCCTCGGCCTCGTCATCGGGGCACTGCTCGGTCTCGGTCTCGGCCTCGCCTTGGCCCGAGGCCGCGTGTCCGGAGCCACCTCGACGGCCGCAGCTCTGCGTGAGCGCCTGGGCGCACAGGAGGCTCACCACGAGCGCCAACTCGAACAACAGGAGCAGCGAATCGACGAGCTCCACGATCGTCTGATCTCGGTAGCTGAAGCCGAGACCCAGCGCACCGCGACCGATGGGCGCGTCCTGACGGCTCTTAGCCCCGTGGCCGAAAGTCTTCGCGCGGTGCAGGCGAAGGTGGCCGAGCTCGAACAGCAACGAGTCAGACAGCACGGCGAGCTGAGCGAGCAGCTCCGTGCGGCGACCGAATCGGAAGAACGTCTGCGGAGCACTGCAGAGGCACTCGCCTCCGCTCTCAAGTCGAACAGCACCCGCGGGGTCTGGGGCGAGACGCAGCTCCGCAACGTCGTGCAGGCCGCGGGCCTCCTCGAGCGAGTCGACTTCGACGTCCAGACCAGCATCCACAGCGACGCCGGGTCGGGTCGGCCCGACATGGTCATCCATCTGCCGGGCGGCAAGAACATTGCGGTCGACGCGAAGGTGCCGTTCTCGGCGTATCTCGAGGCATCCGCCATCCCTGCAACGGCCACCGGCGCCGAGGGCGCGCGCCGAGCTGCCTTCCTGAGCGAGCATGTGAAGGCCGTCCGAGCCCACATCGACGCACTGGCGAGCAAGTCCTACTGGGCCGGGCTCGACTCCTCGCCCGAGTTGACGATCGCGTTCATCCCGAGCGAGTCCCTCGTCTCGTCCGCCCTCGAGGCCGACCCCGCGATCATGGACTACGCGTTCCAGAAGCGCATTGCGCTGGCCTCCCCGGTCACGCTCTGGTCCGTCCTGAAGACCATCGCCTTCAGCTGGCAACAGGACGTCGTCACCGAGGAGGCCAAGCAGCTCTTCGACCTGAGCCGCGAACTCTACGGGCGCATCTCCACGCTCGCGACGCACGTCGACAAACTCGGCCGATCGGTCCGGGCCACGGTCACCGACTACAACCGGTTCGTCGGTTCGCTGGAACGCCAGGTGCTGCCGTCGGCGCGCCGCCTGAGCCTCCTCGACGACTCCACAGTCATCGCGACCGCCTCACCGCTCGAAGAACTCCCCCGCGATCTCGCGGCCGTCGAACTCACCTCGCAGCTACCGCGCGACGCCGACTAGGGCGCCGGGCTCCCCGCGGGGCTCAGTCCTCGCCGTACCACTTCGACTCGAGGTGATCCGCGATCACGCGACGCTGCGTCCCCGAGTGCGACCGCAGCACAAGGCTCTCGGTGCGGATCATGCCGTTCTTCCGGCTCACTCCTGCAACCAGGGCGCCGTCGGTCACGCCCGTGGCCACAAAGTAGGTGTTGTCGCCGGTGACCAGGTCGTCGGCGTGCAGCACGCGGTCGAGGTCGTGACCGGCGTCGAGAGCGCGCTGCCGTTCCGTGTCGTCCTTCGGCTTCAACCTGCCCTGGATGACCCCACCGAGCGCCTTGACGGCGCACGCGGTGATGATGCCCTCGGGAGTGCCGCCGACACCCACGCACATATCGATGCGCGACTCGGGGCGAGCGGCGTTGATGCCACCCGCGACGTCGCCGTCGAGCAGAAGGCGAGTGCCGGCTCCTGCAGCCCTGATGTCTTTGATGAGCTGCTCGTGCCGCGGACGGTCAAGCACCGCGATCTGCATCTCCTCGACCGGGATGCCCTTCGCCGCGGCCAACGCGCGGATGTTTTCGCCGATCGGCTTGTTCAGATCGATGACGCCGACGCCCTCGGGCCCTGTCACGATCTTGTCCATGTAGAAAACGGCGCTCGGGTCGTACATCGAACCACGATCGCTGACGGCGATGACCGAAACGGCGTTCTGACGGCCCGTCGCGGTGAGACTCGTGCCGTCGATCGGGTCGACCGCGATGTCACAGGACGGCCCGTGGCCAGTTCCGACGTGCTCTCCGTTGAAGAGCATCGGGGCGTGGTCTTTCTCGCCCTCGCCGATCACGACAACGCCGTCGAAGTCGACCGTGCCCAGGAACTTGCGCATCGCGTCGACCGCGGCCCCATCGGCGAGGTTCTTTTCGCCCCGACCGATCCACGGTGCGGCGCGGATCGCTGCAGCCTCCGTTGCGCGCACCAACTCCATTCCGAGGTTCCGATCGGGATGCGTGAACAGGTTTCCGGTATCGCTGGTCGACATGATGCGAACTCTACTAGCCGCTCGGAACGACGAGGTTTCAACTCCTTCGACGCCGAGATGCCCGTCTAGAGTGAGGGGGAACGCGCCCGTCATCGAAGGAGAAGTCATGCCCGTCGCCACCCCCGACCAGTACGCAGAGATGCTCGACCGAGCGAAGACGAAAGGATTCGCGTATCCGGCGATCAACGTCTCGTCGTCGCAGACGATCAATGCTGTGCTGCAGGGTCTGACCGAGGCCGGATCCGATGGCATCATCCAGGTCACCACGGGAGGAGCCGACTACTTCGCCGGCCAGACCGTGAAGAACCGCGCCGCCGGAGCGCTGGCCTTCGCCAGGTTCGCCACCGAGGTTGCCAAGAACTACCCCGTGACCGTGGCTCTGCACACCGACCACTGCCCCAAGGACGCCTTGGACGGCTTTGTGCTGCCACTGATCGCCGCCTCCGAGGAGGAGGTGAAGGCGGGCCGCAACCCCATCTTCCAGTCGCACATGTGGGACGGCTCCGCAGTACCCCTCGACGAGAACATCTCGATCGCTGAAGACATCCTCAAGCGCACACGCGCCATCAACGCGATCCTCGAGGTCGAGATCGGTGTCGTCGGCGGCGAAGAAGACGGCGTGCAGCACGAAGGCACCAACGACGCGCTCTACACGACGGTCGGCGACGTGACCCGCGTCGTCGAGGCACTCGGTCTCGGCGACCACGGCCGTTACATCGCGGCGCTGACCTTCGGCAACGTGCACGGCGTCTACAAGCCCGGCAATGTGAAGCTGCGCCCCGAGCTGCTCGGTGAGATCCAGGCGGGCATTGCCGAGAAATTCGGCACCTCCGCCAAGCCCCTCGACCTCGTCTTCCATGGTGGATCCGGGTCGAGCGAGGCCGAGATCGCCGAAGCCGTCTCGAACGGCGTCGTCAAGATGAACATCGACACCGACACGCAGTACGCGTTCTCACGCTCGATCGCTGACACAGTGCTGAAGAACTACGACGGCTTCCTCAAGGTCGACGGCGAGGTCGGTAACAAGAAGGTCTACGACCCGCGCTCCTGGGGCAAGATCGCCGAGACCGCCATGGCGGCACGCGTCCTCGAGGCCGCGCAGCAGCTCGGCTCCTTCGGGCACTCCGCCAGCTAGGCGTCACAGCGGTCAGGTCAGGGGCGTTCCGGCACTTCTCCGGAAGCGCGCGCGGGCGCGGGTGCGGCCGCCGATGCGCGGTCAGCCCGCGCTGCTCTGCATGTACGCAGAGAACGACGGGTCGTTCATGATCACCGTAATGACGACGATCGCCGTGAGCAGATTGACGGCGACCCCGGTGATGAGGGGCACGAGCCACGACATGCGCCCGGCTCGGAGCCTCCGCATCGACCAGACGGCGATCACCAGGTAGATGACGAGGCCGGCCACGGCGCTGACCGAACCGACCGTGTGGAGCGTGCCCTCACTCTGGAAATGCGCGAGCGGGTAACCGAACTGCCGCATCTCCGTAAGGAGAGACGACGCGAAAGTCGACGTCGAGAAGAGACTCGAGATGACATTGACAAGCCCGAAGGCCAACAGGGCGATCGTGGCGAGCCGGTTGAAGGAACCTGTGCTTGCAGGCACCGGCGGGGGGCCCGGAACGGGTGCACCCGTGGGCGGAGGGGCGTCGTAGCCGCGGAAGGCATCGGGACGACCGGCCGGGGTGACGCCCGTGACGGGGCGACCCTCAGGATCCTGAGGGGCCGGGTCTTCGACGGGCGGCACCGGGCTCACCCACCCGGGTGGCGCGTATTCGCCGTACTTGGGGGCCGGGCGCGGGTCGATCCGCTCGCCGTATCGGGGCTCGGTGGTGTCGGGGTGTGGCCCTGACCCTGTTGGGGAATCGCTCATCGGTTGCGCCCTCCGAGGGCTCGGGAGTCGTCGTTGCCAGTGGCGTCTTTGCGGAGTTCTTTCGGCAGGGAGAACATCAGGTCTTCCTCGGCGGTCTTGACCTCGGCGACCTCGGCGTAGCCGGCATCAGCCAGTTCCGCGAGAACCTCGTCGACCAGAACCTCGGGGACCGACGCGCCGGAGGTGACGCCGACCGTCTCGACTCCGTCGAGCCATTCCTGCTGGATCTCGCTGGAGTAGTCGACCCGGTACGCGGCCTTGGCGCCGTATTCGAGGGCGACCTCGACCAGGCGCACGCTGTTGGAGCTGTTGGCGCTCCCGACGACGATCACGAGGTCGGCGTCTTCGGCGACCTTCTTGATGGCGACCTGGCGATTCTGCGTGGCGTAGCAGATGTCGTCGGAAGGCGGATTCTGGATGCGGGGGAAACGCTCGCGCAGACGACGCACCGTCTCCATCGTCTCGTCAACGCTCAGAGTCGTCTGCGAAAGCCAGACGAGGTTGTCGGGATCGTCGATCTCGAGCCCGTCGACCTCTTCAGGGCTCTGCACCAGCGTGGTGCGCTCCGGCGCGTGCCCCATCGTGCCCTCGACCTCTTCGTGCCCCGCGTGACCGATCAGGATGATCTGCTGATCCTGCTTGGCGAAGCGGACGGCCTCACGGTGCACCTTCGTAACCAGGGGGCAGGTCGCGTCGATCGAGAGGAGCCCACGGTCGGCAGCACCCTTCACGACAGACGGGGCGACGCCGTGAGCGCTGAAGACGATGTGCGACCCCTCGGGGACTTCGTCGACCTCGTCGACGAAGATGGCGCCCTGCTGCTCGAGGGTCGACACGACGTGGACGTTGTGCACAATCTGCTTACGCACGTAGACCGGAGCCCCGTAGTGCTCCAGAGCCTTCTCGACAGCGATCACCGCCCGATCGACGCCGGCGCAGTAGCCGCGAGGGGCCGCCAGGAGCACGCGTTTGCGCCCGATGACGGGGGTATCCTTTAGCCTGTTGCGCACCGCGGGAACACGCGGCGTCGGAAGGTCGATGGCGAGAGCGCTATTGGTTATACGGCTCACACGACGAGTCTACGGAGGTCGGCTGCCGCCGATCTGAGAGTCGCTCGCCAGCGCAGACCGGGAGGTCACCACGTGACGATCGTCACACCACCCCCGACGCCTGAGAATCCCTGGCCGGTCGGGTTGCTCGCGGGGAAGGTCCGTGACTGGATCGATCGCCTCGGCACCGCCTGGGTCGAGGGCGAGATCACGCAGTGGAGCGTCTCGGGCAGCAACGTCTACGGCAAGCTCAAAGACCTCGAGATGGATGCGACGGTGTCGTTCTCCATCTGGTCGAGCGTCCGGTCGAAAATCCCGACCGACCTCAAGCAGGGCGACCGTGTCATCGCAGCCATCAAGCCGAACTTCTGGGTCAAGGGCGGCACCCTCACCATGCAGGTGTTCGACATGCGCCATGTCGGGCTCGGCGACCTGCTCGAGCGCCTCGAACGGCTCCGGCGCCAACTCGCGGCCGAGGGGCTCTTCTCCCCCGAGCGCAAGCGCCCCCTGCCGTTCCTCCCCCAGTGCATCGGGCTGATCACCGGCAAAGACAGCGACGCCGAAAAAGACGTGCTGCGCAACGCACAGCTCCGGTGGCCATCCGTGCGGTTCAAGGTCGTCCATGCGGCGGTCCAGGGCGAGCGCATGGTCGGCGAGGTGACGGCCGCTCTCACGAAGCTCGATGGAGATCCCGAGGTGGACGTCATCATCGTCGCGCGCGGCGGTGGCGACTTCCAGAACCTCCTCGGCTTCAGCGACGAAGGGCTTGTCCGAGCGGCCGCAGCCGCGACCACGCCGATCGTGAGTGCGATCGGGCACGAGGCCGACCGCCCTCTGCTCGACGACGTGGCCGACCTCCGAGCATCCACTCCGACCGATGCGGCGAAGCGGGTTGTGCCCGACGTCGGCGAAGAGCTGCAGCGCGTCCAGCAGGCCCGGGCACGGATCGGCCAGCGACTGACGCAGGTGGTCAACACCGAGATCGACCGCCTCGCGCAGATCCGAAGCCGCCCTGTCCTCGCCAATCCGCAGACGTTCATCGATGTTCGCGCCGACGAACTCGTCCGGTACGTGGCGCGCAGCGAGGAGCTCCTGCTCCGCACCATCGAACGCGCGTCGACGCGCGTCTCGGAGCTTCGTGTCCAGCTGCGCGCGCTGTCACCCGAGTCGACGCTGGGTCGCGGCTACTCCATCGCGCAACTTCCTTCCGGCGCAGTGCTTCGAGACGCTTCCGAGGCGCCCGCGTCGACACCGCTCGTCCTCACTCTCGCGAGTGGCACCCTTGGGGCCACGAGCGCAGGGCCCGTGACCCCGACGCCACAGAAGGCGTCCACCGACGCTCGATAGGATCATCCCGTGGCACAGACCTCCCTCCCCGACGTCAAAGACCTCAGCTATGAGCAGGCGCGCGACGAACTCGTGACCGTCGTCAGCGAGCTCGAGCAGGGCTCGTCCACGCTCGAACGTTCCCTCGCTCTCTGGGAGCGAGGCGAGGCTCTCGCCGCTCGGTGCGAAGAGTGGCTCCTCGGCGCCAAGCAGCGCCTCGAGAACGCCCGTCGCGCGGCGACCGATCCTGCGAACGGCGCCGAATGAGCACTCCTTCCACTCCGCCGCCGCCCCTCGGTCGCCAGCGGCCGCCCCGAGTCGTCGCCGAGCTCGGTCGACCCGAGACACCCGAAGAGACTGTCGCCCGCAAGGCCCAAAACTCGCGCAACCACCGTCTCAACCAGACGGCGAAGAACCTCCTGCTCTCGATCGGTGCCTCCGTCGCCATCGTGCTCGTACTCGTGCTCGTCGTCGTGCGCCCCGGCGGGTCAGAACTCCAATCGGTCAACTACCTCCAGGTCGCCTCGCAGGCTCAGCAACAGGTCACAGAGCACCTGGCCGCTCCAACGATGCCGTCCGGCTGGAGCGCCAACGACGCCGAGATCAAGCCGGCCGGATCCGACGGAGTGCAGACCTGGTATGTCGGCCTCTTGACTCCCGACAGCCAATTCATCGGCCTCACGCAGGGCTTCGATGCCAATCCCACCTGGGTGAGTGACCAGCTACAGTCCGGCGCCAAGACCTCCGAGAAGACCATCGGCGGGCTCGACTGGAGCATCTACGACCACCGCACCGCCAACAACCCCGGAAATCTCGCCTACGCCATGGTCACGACGTCCGGCAGGAGCACCCTCATCCTCGCCGGAACAGCCTCGACGAACGAGTTCGAAGTCCTCGCCGAGCGCTCCGCGGCCGAGATCCAGCAGTAGTTCGAATTCCCGGAGCAGCGCAGAGGAGAACCCGTGACCGAAACCGCCACGACCCCAGGATCCGCATGGTCGGCTTTGTTGTCGGGCAACGAGCGATTCGTCGCTGGTACGCCCGAACACCCGCGCCAAGACGCCGACCGGCGAGCACAGCTCACCCGCGGCCAACAGCCCATCGCCTGCATCTTCGGCTGCGCCGACTCTCGCCTCGCGGCCGAGATCATCTTCGATGTGGGCCTCGGTGACCTGTTCGTGGTGCGGAACGCCGGCCAGGTCGTGGGCGACACGGCCCTCGGCTCGATGGAGTACGCGGTGAGTGTCCTCAACATCCCCCTCATCGTGGTCCTCGGACACGATAGCTGCGGCGCCGTTGCCGCAGCCATCGACTCGATCGAGGCCGATGCCGAGCCGGAGTCGTTCTACCTCCAGAGGCTCATCGACATGATTGTGCCGTCGGTTGAGCGCGCCCACCACGACCGCGTCGCCACCGGTGACGACGCTGGCCCGCTCGACCCCCGCGAGGTGGGGCGGCTGCACATCGAAGCGTCGGTCGGAGCCCTCCTCGAGCGGTCGATTCTCATCTCGGAAGCAGTCGCCAGCGGTAGATTGGCTGTGGTCGGCGCGAACTACGATCTCGCGAACGGCCGGGTCGACCCACACACCGTGGTCGGCGCACTCTGACAACCACCCCGCGCAGGCGTCCACGCGCACGACGGGCTGACGGAAGGACCACAGCGACGTGACCACGACCGAGACCTCGGCCACTCCCGACTACCGCATCGAGCACGACACGATGGGCGAGGTGCGCGTTCCCGCCTCTGCCCTGTACGGCGCTCAAACTCAGCGCGCGGTCGAGAACTTTCCGATCTCCGGCCACGGCCTCGAGCCCGCGCAGATCGTTGCCCTCGCGCGGATCAAGCGCGCTGCGGCCATCGTGAACGGCCAGATCGGGATCCTCGACGCATCTGTCGCCGACGCGATCGTGAAGGCTGCGGACACGCTGATCGGCGGCGAGCACCACGACCAGTTCCCCATCGACGTCTACCAGACCGGCAGCGGCACGTCGTCGAACATGAACATCACCGAGGTGCTTGCGACTCTCGCGTCGTCGGTGCTGGGCTCGCCCGTGCACCCGAACGACCAGGTCAACGCTTCGCAGTCGTCGAACGACGTCTTCCCCACCTCCGTCCACGTCGCCGTGACCGGTGCTCTGCTGCACGACCTCGTACCCGCACTCGACCACCTCGCCGCGGCGCTGGAGAGGAAGTCCGTCGAGTGGCAGACGGTCGTCAAGTCGGGCCGCACACACCTCATGGACGCAACGCCGGTCACACTCGGCCAGGAGTTCGGCGGCTACGCTCGGCAGATCCGCCTGGCCATCGAGCGCGTCGAATCGGCACTCCCGCGCGTTGCCGAGGTGCCCCTGGGGGGCACCGCCACGGGCACCGGTATCAACACGCCGATCGGCTTCCCGCAGCGGGTCATCGCCGTTCTGGCAGACAACAGCGGTCTGCCGATCACCGAAGCCCTCGACCACTTCGAAGCTCAGGGGGCCCGCGACGGTCTGGTGGAGGCCTCCGGCGCCCTCCGAGTGCTTGCCGTGAGTCTCACGAAGATCAACAACGACATCCGCTGGATGGGCTCGGGCCCCAACACCGGCCTCGGAGAAATCCACATCCCCGACCTCCAGCCGGGGTCGTCGATCATGCCGGGCAAGGTCAATCCGGTCATTCCCGAAGCCGTGCTCCAGGTCTGCGCTCGTGTCATCGGAAACGACGCGACCATCGCGTGGGCCGGCGCCTCGGGCGCCTTCGAGCTCAACGTCGCGATCCCGGTGATGGGCACGGCGCTCCTCGAATCGATCCGTCTCCTCTCGAACAGCACTCGCGCCCTCGCTGACAAGACCATCGACGGTCTCGAGGCCAACGTGGAGCATGCCCGCGCTCTGGCCGAATCGTCACCGTCGATCGTCACTCCGCTCAACCGCATCGTGGGCTACGAGGCCGCGGCGAAGATCGCCAAACACTCCGTCGCCCAGAAGATGACCGTGCGCGAGGCCGTGATCGACCTCGGCTTTGTCGAACGCGGCGAGGTCACCGAGGAGCAACTCGACAAGGCCCTCGACGTCCTCAGCATGACCCACCCGGGCTGATTCGTCGCACGTCAATCGCCGTGCCACGACGGCGAGCCGCGGATCGCTTGAACCGTCAGGCGGCGAAACACGCAACGGCCAGACCCACCCAGTAGCCGAGTAGGAGACAGGGCCCGAAGGCGACGGTTGTCGCCCCGAGCGGCACTCGTCGGTCATCACGACGACGAAGCACGAGCCTCGCGCGCCCCACGGCCGCCAGCGCGACCAAGGACGCGACCACGACGACCACGACGACGAGGTCGACCGAGATCAGGGCGATGCTCGCCACCGCGAGCGTGCCGAGCTTCGCATCGCCCATCCCGAGCCCGGGGGTGAGGGCGGCCAAGTAGGCGACGAGCGCGGTGACGGCGGTCGCAACGCCGCCGACGAGCGCCCCGGCCGGGTCGACGAACGCAGTCCAGACCAACGAGACGACCAGGATCCCGAGGCCCGGCAGCGTGAGAGAGTTCGGCAGCCGTCGCGAGCGAAGATCGCTCCGCACCAGCATCGGCGTCGTGGCGGCGATCCAGGCGACAGGCAGTAGGGCCGACCCGGATGCCGCCAACCCACCGAGCCCGCCCAGCGCGACGATAACGAGGGCGTCGGCGAAAGCGATCATGTGTCGACGCTAAAGCGCGTCCCATTCGCCCACCGCCACGCTGTACCACCTGTGGAGAACCGGCTCCAGTGCACAGCCGAGCCACGAGAAGAGCCGCCGTCTGCCGGCAGGCAAGGCGGCGGCTCCTCAGGAGACCGATCCGGTTCAGGCCAACTCGTTCGACTCCAGCAGCTCGGTGACCAGGGCGGCGATCGCGGATCGTTCCGACCGGGTGAGGGTGACGTGGGCAAAGAGCGGGTGACCCTTCAGCGTCTCGATGACGCTCGCGACCCCGTCGTGCCGACCGACCCGCAGGTTGTCGCGCTGAGCGACATCGTGCGTGAGGACAACACGCGAGTTCTGACCGATGCGGCTGAGCATCGTGAGCAGGACGTTGCGTTCGAGCGACTGCGCCTCGTCAACGATCACGAAGGCGTCGTGCAGAGAACGGCCGCGGATGTGAGTGAGCGGAAGGACCTCGAGGATCCCCCGCTCGACCACCTCGTCGAGGACGTTCTGCGACACGATCGCCCCGAGGGTGTCGAACACCGCTTGAGCCCACGGGTTCATCTTCTCGCCGGCGTCGCCCGGAAGGAAACCCAAGTCCTGGCCCCCAACCGCGTAGAGCGGCCGGAACACCATGATCTTCTTGTACTGCTGCTTCTCGAGTACCGCCTCGAGGCCCGCACACAGGGCAAGGGCCGACTTGCCGGTGCCTGCCCGGCCGCCCAGCGAGACGATTCCGACCTCGGGATCGAGCAGGAGATCGATGGCCAGACGCTGCTCGGCCGAACGACCGTGGAGGCCGAAGACGTCGCGGTCGCCGCGAACAAGCCGGACGTGACCCTTCGAGACGACCCGGCCGAGGGCTGATCCCCGGTCGGAGTGCATCACAAGACCGGTGTTGACGGGCTGCTCAGCGGCGCGAGTCGAGATGTGCTCGTCGTCGTAGAGCTTGGCCATCTGCTCGCTCGAGATCTCGACCTCGGCGATGCCGGTGTAGCCGGAGTCGACGACCTGCTCGGCCCGGTACTCCTCCGCGGCGAGACCGATCGACGCGGCCTTGACCCGGAGCGGCAGGTCTTTCGAGACGACGACCACATCGAGACCGTCGTTCGACAGGTTCGTGGCGACCGCAAGGATCCTGGAGTCATTGTCGTCGAGTCGAAGACCGGACGGGAGGACCGACATATTCGAGTGGTTGAGCTCCACGCGGAGGGAGCCGCCCTTGCCGACCTCGACCGGGAAGTCGAGGCGCTCGTACTTGATCCGCAACTCGTCAAGCAGACGCAGAGCTTGCCTCGCGAAATACCCGAGCTCGGGGTCGTGTCGTTTTCCTTCCAGTTCGCTGATGACGACCACGGGGAGGACGACGGCCTGCTCGGCGAACCGGAACATGGCCTGGGGATCCGACAGGAGCACCGAGGTATCGAGAACGTACGTGCGCTGCTTGGTGCTGTCACGCACCGGCCTGACGCTCGACGCCTCCTTCCCCTGTGCTTCGTTGCCCGAGGTTGCAGTGATGTCGAAAGCGGTCACGACCACTCCATCTCCGAGTGCTTGGCACTCGGTACCTTCCCGCAAGACGGCCGTGGAGCAGTTCCGAAACGAACTTACGTGGCCGTCTCGACCGGGTGCTCTACCCGATGGCTCGAAGCTACGTGAAGCTGCCGACATTGGCCAAATCCGACACGCCCTCGTCGGGTTACAGGCAGATTAACCGCAGTCACACGCGTCACAGATTGCGCGGTGCTCGCCGCTCGCACGCGGCAGCAAGGCGTGCGGCGCGGTCAGTACCGCAGGCTGCTGCGGTACGAAGTGAGCGCGCCCCGAAGCGCCTCGAACGTCTCTTCGCTCGTCGAGACATGTGCACTCAGTCGCACGGCTCCGTCACGCAGAGTGGCGGTGACACCGTGGTTGATCAAGGACGCAGCCAGTGTCGTCAGCTCGGTGGCCTCGGGCTCAAGGACGACGATGCCGGCACGCTCGTCTTCGTCGCGCGGCGAGACGACCGGAAGGGCGAACTCGTCCGCAATCTCGATCAGGCGAGAGACCTTCGAGGCGATCAGCGCTTCAATGGCGGCGACGCCGACCTCGGCAACGCCCTCGAGAGCTGTCGAGAGACGAGCCTGGGCGATCGGATCCGGACGCGAGACCTGGAAGGCTGCCGCGCCCTGAAGAGGTGGCGGAACCTCCTCGTAGGACGAGCCGAGAGCCACGATCGTTCCGCTCGTCCCGCTGAAGAGCGGCATGAGATCGGTCGCCGCGCGTTCGCTCAAGGCAAGGAATCCGGTGCCCCAGCCGGCGCGCAGCCACTTCTGGCCACCCGACACGACGATGTCTGCCACCCCGTAGGGAGCGTCGACGACCCCGAAGCCCTGGATGGCGTCAACGATCAGGATGCGGTCGCCGATGACCTCCCTGATGCCTTCGAGATCGGCTCGGTACCCGGTGCGGTAGTCGACGAGACTCACGGCGACCGCTGTCGTCGCCGGCGTCAGGTTGTCGCGAACGACCTCCGGGGTGACGACACCCTGCGGCGGCTGCATCGTGATCGGATCGAGACGGTGCAGCCCCTGGGCGGCTCGCTGGGCCGCGACGGGAATGCTCGGATACTCAAGGGCGGAATAGAGCACCTGGCCACTGAGACCGAACATGGCGTGCATCAAACCGTTCGACGTGTTCGGCTGGAACACAACGCGATCGGTCGGGAAGCCTGCGACGCGACGGACGGCCTCGCGGACTCTGATCTCCTGCTCGTCGAAGACGCTGGCCGCGCCGTAGCGAGCCCTGGCCTGGATCTCCCCGAGAGCTGTCTGCTCGTCGATGACGGCTCGGCTCATGGGGCCGAAGGAGGCGAATTAGAGGTAGCCGGGATCGTCTGCGAATCCCTCGCTGTACTCGTCGATGGTGGTCACTCAGGGCTCCCTGCTCGCTGATGGAACTGCGGCCTTGGAGACCGACCTAACTACCGTAGCGGCGATGTCGGTTCGCGAAATCACGCACGGCGCGAAGGAAGTCGACCTCGCGCAGGTCGGGGTAGAACGCCTCCACGAAGTAGAACTCCGAATGGGCGCTCTGCCAGAGCATGAAGTCACTCAGGCGTTGCTCGCCGGAGGTGCGGATGACGAGATCAGGATCCGGCTGGCCGCCCGTGTAGAGGTGGTCGGCGATCATCTCCGGGGTGAGCACCTCCGCGAGGTCGTCGATCGTGCCTCCTCCGGCACCGTGGGCCCTGACAATACTGCGGAGCGCATCGACGATCTCGCGCCGCCCACCGTAGCCGACGGCCAGGTTGACGTGGAGACCGGTGTGATCGGCCGTGCGCTTCTCGGCCGAGACCAGCGAGTCGACCAGGGGCTGCGGCAGGCCGTCGATCGAGCCGACATGCTGAACTCGCCAGTCGCGGAATCGGGAGAGGTCGTCGGCGAGTTCGGCGATGATCTCGACGAGGGCGTCGAGTTCGGCGTTCTGCCGATTGGTCAGGTTGTCGGACGAGAGCAGGTAGAGGGTGACGACCTTGATGTCGAGGTCGTCGCACCAGACCAGGAACTCCCGGATCTTGGCGGCTCCGGCCCGATGCCCGTGTGCGGCCGTCTCGAGCATGCGCTGTTTCGCCCAACGCCGGTTGCCGTCAACGATCATCGCGACATGCCGCGGCAACTCGAGCCCGGCCAGGCCCCGGCGAAGGCGATTCTGATAGAGGCCGTAGAGGAATCCCCGGCCCGCCGGGGTGGTGCCCGGGTCGACAGCTGGAGTGCGTCGCCGGTTCGTCACGAAGCTACGGTATCCCACTCCTGTTGTGCATCCACCCGCGGGTCACAGCAGGCAGCCTCTAAGCTCGCCGGATGACGGCACCCCTCGAGATCAAGCCCACCTGGCGCGGCTGGATCCATGCCGGTACCTTCCCGCTCGCTCTGGTGCTCGGGATCCTGCTGGTCACCCTGGCCGACGGGGCGCCGGCCAAGATCAGCACGGCGGTATTCGCCATCACGTCGCTGCTGCTATTCGGCATCTCGGCGACGTACCACCGCTTCGCCTGGAGCCCCCGGACGAAACTGCTGCTCAAGCGGCTGGACCACTCCAACATCTTCCTTCTCATCGCGGGGACCTACACGCCGATCGCCGTGCTCGCGCTGCCGCAGCACAAGGCGACCACGCTGCTCGTGCTGATCTGGACCGGGGCGGTGCTCGGGATCCTGTTCAGGATCTTCTGGACCGGGGCCCCTCGCTGGCTCTACGTGCCGCTCTACGTGCTGCTCGGAGTTGGGGCGCTGCTCTACGTGGGCGACCTCTTCCAGGCCAACCCTGCCACCATGATCCTGGTGCTCACAGGAGGTCTGCTCTACATCGTCGGCGCCGTCGTGTACGGGCTCAAGCGGCCGAACCCCGTGCCGGGAGTGTTCGGGTTCCACGAGATCTTCCATGCCCTCACAGTGCTGGCATTCGCCTGCCACTGGACGGCGGTGCTTCTCGTCGCGAGATAAGGCCTAGCGGTCGCCGTCGAGGTGGCCGCGGATCTCGTCGTCGAGGCCGGCAGCCTCGCGCGCGGCCTCCTGGCGCTCGAGTTCGATCTGCTCGCGGATCTCGCCCCGGTAGCGCGTGCGCCGGATCCGGCGGGTCATGTCGATGATCAGGAAGAGCGTCGCCACGCCGACGAAGAAGATCGCCAGGAAGCCGATCCACCCGGGAGTGACCAGGGAATCGGCCGGCTCCTTCACGGGCGCGTTGGGTGTCGACGTCTCGGCAAAGTAAGTGATGAGGTGGCTGGAAGCGATGGTTGATGCGGTCAGAAGACTCATGCCGTGCGGCTTTCGGGGATCCCCGCGAATAGATCGGTTTCGGGAAGCGTCGACTCCACCGACGACGAGACCAACTGGAAGTCTTCCGTCGGCCACGCACGCGTCTGGAGGTCGTTCGGCCA
Organism: Frondihabitans sp.; assembly: GCA_025464735.1. Next base: position 20,473 of record JAODMX010000164.1, read on the forward strand.
GAAGAAGAAGAAACTGTCGGGCGCGATCTGGCTGGCATGCGATCGGAGCGCCTCGTCGCGCTCATCGAAGGAGTCGGAGACGTTGACCCGGGTGGTGGAGAGATCGGGCCGGTCGCCCCAGCGTTCCATCATCTCCGTCATCTTCTCGATGATCGGTGAGTCGGGCACCTCGAGCGTGAGCTGCTTCTGGATCGCCCGCATGCGAGCAGAGTTCATGATGCGGTCGTAGTAGACCTTCGAGATCTGCCACGGCTCGCCGGCGTCCGGATATCGATCAGGATCGGCAGCCGCCTCGAACGCGTACATCGAGATCTCGTGGCTACGAATGTGATCCGGATGCGGGTAGCCGCCGTTCTCGTCGTACGTGACGAGAACCTGAGGCTTGAACCGCCGGATGATCCGCACGAGAGGCTCCGCGGAGATTTCGAGCGGAATCGTCGCGAACGAGTTGACCGCGACCGACTCGCCCTCCTCGGGCAGACCCGAGTCGTGATAACCGAGCCAGATGTGGTCGATACCCATCGCCTTCTGCGCGGCGGCCATCTCGTCGAAACGCAACCCGGCCATGTCTCGCTCGGCACGCGCCTTCGCGGCGAGATTGTCGTTCAGGATCGACCCCTGCTCGCCGCCCGTCGCACTGACCACCAGAACTTCGACACCGAGCTTGCGGTAATGGGCGTAGGTGGCCGACCCCTTGCTCGACTCGTCGTCAGGATGAGCGTGGACCGCCAGGAGACGCAGGGTCACTGTCTTGTTCCTCAGGTTTCTGTCACGGTCAGCGTTGCTAACCTGTACCCAAGGATAATCGGACGGAGATCGTCAGTGGCGCCCACGCCCTCACGCACAACCGGCCCCAGCCTCTCGGGCGACGGACCAGGATCACGGCCAGCGACCCCCAGAGGCGGCGATACCGCTCTCGACATCCGCTACGGGCGAACACGGTCGTACCGCATTCGCCGGCGCACGATCGCGATCGCTGCCGGCGCAATCATCGTGGTCGTCTTCATCGCCTGGGTCGTCTGGGCCGGGCTGGACGGCACGAGCGCGACCGTCGACACCGAGGACGCCGGCTATGTGATCAAGAGCGACCACCTCGCCACGGTCACGTCCGAAGTCAGTGTCGACCCCGGAACAAAGGTCGACTGCGCGGTCGAAGTTCTCAATGAAGGATTCGACATCGTCGGCTGGAAGGTGATTCATCTCGCCCCCTCCACGCTGTCGTCCAACACCTACACGACCACCCTCAACACGATGAACCGGGGCGTAACGGGCTTGATCGACAAGTGCTGGCTGCCGTAAACTCGCCTGATTCACCATCGAGACCGGCCCCACGGCCGGTCTCATTTTTTCGGCGTGACACCCCTGGGGTGGGTCGTTCCTTCGGGGCCGTCCGCCGACGAGTAGGAGAAGCGATGACAAACACCGAATCGACCACCTGGCTGTCCCACGAGGCGCACGACCGTCTGGTCCACGAGCTCGAGACCCTCGAGACGTCCGGCCGCGACGAGATCGTGGCGCGCATCGCGGCCGCCCGCGACGAGGGTGACCTCAAGGAGAACGGCGGCTACCACGCTGCACGCGACGAGCAGGGCAAGATCGAGGCCCGGATCCGCACCCTCAAGAACCTCCTGAAGCACGCGACGGTCTCCGAGTCGACCGCCGACAGCGGCATCGTCAGCCCGGGAACAGTCGTCACAGCGACGATCGCGGGCGACGAATCGACCTTCCTGCTCGGCAACCGCGAGATCATCGCGCCCGGCAGCGACCTGTCCGTCTACAGCGAGACCAGCCCTCTCGGCGAGGCGATCAACGGCAAGGCAGCAGGAACGTCCACAAGTTACGTGGCGCCCAACGGCAAGGAAATCCAGGTGTCGATTCTCACTGTGGAGCCGTACCAGCCGTAGCGCCCCCGCCGTCACGCCGTAGGTGCGTGAGATGCAAGGCGGAGGAGGAGAGCGATAGCAGCGCTATCGCCGACGACGACAACGCCGCAGATTGCGTGCCTACGCCGTGACGATCACCGGGGTGAAGCCTGCCGAGCGGAGGTGCTCCAGCACCTGCTCGGCGTGCTCCGGTCCGCGGGTCTCGACGCTCAACTCGAGCTCGACCTCGCTGATCTGGAGCCCGTGGCCGTGGCGTGTGTGCAGCACCTCGACGACGTTCGCGTTAGCCTCGGAGATGATCTCGGAGACCCGCGAGAGCTGCCCGGGGCGATCCGGGAGCATCACCCGGAAGTGCAGGTACCGGTCGGAGGCTTCGAGACCTCTGCTGATCACTCGCTCCATCATGAGCGGGTCGATGTTGCCGCCCGAGAGCACGATCACGGTCGTCCCGAGGGCCCGGACCTGTTCGGTGAGGACGGCGGCCACGCCGACGGCGCCCGCTGGCTCGACGACCTGCTTCGCGCGCTCGAGGAGAACCAGGATGGCGCGCGCGGTGTCGTCGTCCGAGACCGTGACGACCTCGTCGACGACGTCGCGAACGATGGCGAAGTTGAGCACTCCCGGCTTTGAGACGGCGATGCCGTCGGCGATGGTCGGAGTGGGGACGATGCTCGTGAGGGCGCCGAGTTTCATCGAGACGGCGTAAGGCGCCGAATTCGCGGCTTGAACGCCGATCACGCGAATCGTCCGGCCCACCTGGGCTCTGACCTGCGTGATCGCGCTGGCGACACCCGCGATGAGGCCGCCGCCGCCGATGGCGACGACGATGGTCTCGACGTCCGGGACCTGGTCGAGGATCTCGAGCCCGAGCGTTCCTTGCCCGGCGATCACGTCGGGATGATCGAACGGCGGGATGAAGACCGCGCCGGTCGACTCCGAGAACTCCGACGCGGCACGGAGAGCGTCTTCGACGGAGTGACCGCTGAGGACGACGTCGGCGCCGTAGTCGCGCGTCGCCTGCAATTTGGGCAGGGCCACCCCGACGGGCATGAAGATCGTGGCCTTGATACCCAATTCGCGGGCAGCAAGAGCGACTCCCTGAGCGTGGTTTCCGGCCGACGCAGCCACGACGCCCCGTGCCTTCTCATCGGCGTCGAGCCGCGAGATGCGGTTGTAGGCGCCCCGAATCTTGTACGAACCGGTCCGCTGAAGGTTCTCGCACTTGAGGAAGACGGGTACCCCGAGCACTTTCGAGAGGAAAGCTGAGCTTTCCATCGGTGTGACGTGCGCCACCTTCGAGACGCGCTCACGCGCCTCCTGGAATTCGGCGAGGGTAGGTCCCGCCAGGGTGAGGTCAGACATCGGGGGTCTCGCCTTTCTGTACCACGGGCGGTCGCGGCAACGCGTCGATTTCGCCCGGACTAGGATCCTGCTGCCAGCTCCCCGAGGCGATGAACGTCACGATCGCGTTGGCGGTCGCCACGAGGGGAACTGCAAAGAGCGCACCGGCGATGCCCGCCAGCACGGAACCGCCCGCCACGGCGAAGACGATCGCGAGCGCATGAACGCGGACCGCATTGCCCATGACCAGCGGCTGCAGCACCTGGCTCTCGAGCAGATGGATGAGAAGCACCCCCGCAAGCATGATGAGGGCTACGACGGGGCCGTTGTAGACGAGCGCCACGAACACCGCAATGGCTCCCGTCACGACCGCGCCGACGACCGGGACGAACGAGCCCAGGAAGACGACCACTGCGATCGGAATGGCGAGCGGGATCCGAAGGATCGCGGCGATCACTCCGATGCCGACGGCATCGACGAAGGCCACGAAGATCTGCACCTTGACGAAGCTGGTGAGGGTCGCCCAACCCGCGAGGCCGGCGCCGTCGATCGCCCGTCGCGCTCCGTGAGGGAAGAGTCGGACCGTCCAGCGCCAGACGCTGCGACCGTCGATGAGCAGGATAATCGTGCCGA
>JAODMX010000125.1 GCA_025464735.1 Frondihabitans sp.
CCCCGCCGGCCTCGACACGCTGGCCGCCGCGTACTGATCTGCCGCGGTCCTGTCCTCGGCGCGAGAGAATGGTTGCCGTGACCATCGTGCAGCCGACTCTCTCCCTCTGGGACGAACCCGAGGTCGGCAGGCACCACACCGAACGCATCCTGGCCGACTCGACCGACCGCATCTCCTGGCTCCGCGCACGCAGTCAGGGAATCACGGCCACCGACGTCGCGAGGTTGTCGAGCTCACGCGCGATCGAGGCCGTCGTGCTCGACAAGCTCTACGGGAACGCGTTCTCCGGGAACGCCTACACCGACCACGGTCGGGCTCGTGAACCCGAGATCGCCCGCTGGGTCAAGTTGCACCACTCGATCGAGCCGAGCAGCAAACTCTTCTACGCCAGGGGGCAGCGACAGCACCTGGCCACGCCCGACGGCATCGGGGAGCTATCCGACGGCACGGTCGTCCTGGCGGAGATCAAGACGACATCGAAGGAGTGGCGAAGCATCCCGCGCTCCTACCTGAGGCAGGTCTGGTGGCAGCAGTACGTTCTCGGCGCCGAGCGCACCCTGGTCGTCTGGGAGCAGCACATCGATTTCGTCCCCGTCTCTGACGAGCCCCTCTGCCAGTGGGTGGAGCGCGACGACAACGAGATCCATCTTCTCGTCGGGCTGGCCGATCAGGTTCTTGAGAGGGTGTCCCGCTCAACGATCGAGTCGTCTCGGATGACCCGGTAACGGCTCAACCAGATGACAAGCGCCGACATCCCCGCGATGAAGACCGCGATCCCGAGGCAGTACAGCGCCACGACGCCGGCCCCGAGCTTGTCGACGTTCAAGAACGGGTACGGCACGAAGCTCTGCCCCCTGATCAGGATGACGACGAGCCAGACAACGGGATAGATCAGGAAGAACCAGAGGCGCTTCCAGGAGAGCCGGTCACGGTCGCCAAGGAGGATCCATTCCAGAACGGCGAAGAGCGGGATCCAGACGTGGAGAATGTCGTTCGACCACTGAACGGTGAACGAGTTGTCGACGTCGCTGCCCCGGAGCAGCGTGTTGTAGACAAGGCCCGTCGTGGCGAGATACGTCACCGTCGCGGCGTGCGAGACGAGAAGCCACTCGGGCGTCGGAACACCGCGGACCCCGAATGCGGCCACGATCACGAAGGCGACGGCGATGAGTAGATTGCTCTGAATCGTGAAGTAGCCGAAGAAATTCCAGAACGAATACACACCGCTGTCCAGGCTTCGTGACCACTGAGCGACGACAGCGACGATGATGGCGACGGCCGCAGCGAAGCGCAAGGCGGCGAAAAGATATCTCACGGGTCGAGAGTATCGATAGTTTCCGCACCAGTGACACTCCGGAAACACGTCGGAATCATCCCCCCTCTTTACTGAGGAGACGCCCAGACTTCTACGACAGCGGTCGAGGCACCGAACGGGAGGGGCCGTGCGATGAGAACGACAACCGAAAGGCCAGCGATGACCGGCACGATGCGCGCGGTGGTGATCACGGAGAACGGCGGGCCAGACGTTCTGACGGCTCGCGAGATCCCGATACCGTCGCGGATCGGATCCGAGGTGCTGATCCGGGTCGTCGCCGCGGGCGTCAATCCGTTCGATGCGCAAGCGCGGGCGGGACTCGCCGGATCCTGCGGGTCACCCGAACTGCCGGCTGTCCTCGGCTGCGACTTCAGCGGCATCGTCGTGGAGAGCCCCTACGCCGCGCACCCGTTGAAGCCCGGCCACGAGGTCTACGGGATGGCCTCCGTTCCGCGCTCGCCGGGCACCTACGCCGAGTATGTGAGCGTCCCCGCTCTGTCGGTCGCCCGAAAACCGACGTCGCTCTCGCATGTCGAGGCAGCCGCTGTGCCGCTGGCCGCCCTCACAGCCTGGGGTCTGGTCGTCGACGTGGCTAAAGCGCACGAGGGCCAGAGGATCCTGGTGCAGGCGGGTGCAGGTGGAGTCGGTCACTTCGTGGTGCAATTCGCCGCCTACTTCGGAGCCCACGTCATCGCGACCGCGTCGCCGCGGAACGCCAGCTGGCTCAGGCAGCTGGGTGCTGCCCAGGTCGTCGACCACACGGCGACTCCATTCGAGGAGGAGGTGTCGGGCGTCGACGTCGTGATCAATCTCGTAGACGATGATCAGGTGGCCCTGCGCTCGATCGACGTGCTCCATCCGGGTGGGCTTCTCGTGCACGTCCCGTCGACCGGATTAGGCAGTCTCGAGGAAGCTGCGGCGACTGCCGGAGTTCGTCTCACCGGGTACGCCGTCGCGCCCGACGCGACCTGCCTCGCCATCGTTGCCCGCCTGCTGGATTCGCGCGACGTGACCGTCTACGTCGACGACGTGTACGACCTCGAGGACGTCGCCGACGCCCACCGTCTGCTGGCCCAGGGCCACACGCGCGGGAAGCTCGTGCTCAAGATCGCCGACGAGTAACACTGCGGCGGCCTGGGTTTCGGCCGGGGTGCTATCGCCCCGGCGCTGGTACCCCGGCCGAAAGCCCGGCCGCCGCAGTGGGCGCGCGAAAATGCCCCGTGCCAATGGCACGGGGCATTGCGTGGGGCGCTACAGAACGTTGACGTCGAGCGGAATGCCCGGGCCGAACGTGGTGGAGACGGTGCCCTTGGTGATGTAGCGGCCCTTCGACGAGGACGGCTTGAGGCGCGACACCTCGTCGAGCGCGGTGTCGAGGTTGGCGTTCAGCTGCTCTTCCGAGAAGCCTGCCTTGCCGATCACGAAGTGCACGTTGGAGTGCTTGTCGACGCGGAACTC
>JAODMX010000177.1 GCA_025464735.1 Frondihabitans sp.
TGCTAAACGCGGAGTGCGCCGTCACCGACCTCGGTCGCCCATGGACGCGAGCCACCGTCCACCAGGTGCTGACGAACGAGAAGTACATCGGCAACAACGTCTTCAACCGCGTCTCCTTCAAACTGAAGCAGCGGCGGGTCCACAATCCTCCGGAGAAGTGGGTGCGAGCGAAGGCGTCTTCGAGCCCATCGTCGCGCACGAGGACTTCCTGAAGGCCCGTCAGATCATCCTGGCGCGGTCACGGCGGTTCTCGGACCAGGAGCTCCTCGATCAGCTGCAGGCGCTGCTCGAGCGGCACGGCGCGATTTCCGGCCTGATCATCGATGAGCGCTCCGACATGCCGTCGAGCAGCGCCTATCGCTCGCGGTTCGGTAGCCTGCTGCGCGCCTACCAGCTGATCGGTTACCGGCCGACCCGGGACTACCGCTACCTACAGATCAACCAGCGTCTACGCGAGCTACACCCCGAGGTCCTGGCGGAGATTCACGCGGGGATCGCGCGCATCGGCGGCGCGACCACCACCAACGAGGAAACTGGCCTCGTCACGATCAACGGGGAGCTGACGGTCTCGGTGGCGATTGCTCGCTGCTATGAGACGCAGGTCGGCGCGTACCGGTGGCGGTTCGCCTTCAACAACCTCCTGCTGCCCGACATCACCGTCGCGATCCGCATGGCCGGGGGGAACGTGCGACCTCTCGACTACTTCCTCTTTCCCGGCCTGGACCTCGAGGGCGGCCGGATCCGAGTGGCGGAGCAGAATGGCCTTTCTATTGACGCCTACCGGTTCGACGACCTCTCAGAGCTTTTCGAACTCGCCGTCCGCATACCGTTTGCGAGGGCCGCGTGATGGAAGAGCCTGGGATCGTCATCGAGCTCGTCCCGATTGACAAGATCGCCGTCCTAAACCCGCGAGGCCGCGGCCGGCGGGTGCATCGCGAGATCATCGACAACATCGAGGCGGTGGGCTTGAAACGCCCGATCACCGTCAGCCGCCGCAAGCTCTCAGATGGCAGCGAACACTACGACCTCATCTGCGGCGAGGGCCGTATCGAAGCGTTCCAAGCGCTCGGCGAAAGTCAGATCCCGGCGATTATTGTCGACCTGCCGGAGGAGGAGTGTCTCGTCCGTAGCGTGGTCGAGAACGTCGCGCGCCCCCTGCATCGCGGCGTCGACCTCATGCGGGAAGTGGGCGCTCTAAGAAAGCGCAACTACACCGACGCCGAGATCGCGCAGAAGATCGGGGTCACCGCCAGCTGGGTCTCGCTGATTGTGGGCCTGCTGGAGAAGGGCGAGGAGCGGCTGATTGCGGCCGTGGACAGCGGCCTGATTCCGTTGACGCTCGCCGCAACAATCGCGCGCAGCGACGACGCCGGAATTCAGCAGGCGCTTGCGGACGCCTACGCGGACGGCAAGATCAAAGGCAAGAACGTCGAGCTGGTGCGTCGGCTGTTGGAGCGGCGCCAGCGCCGCGGCGGGCTTGGTCATTCGCGGTTCGGGCGCAGCGGCGCGCGCTCGCGGCCGACCCCCGAGCAGCTCGTGCAAATCTTCCGGAAGGAGGCAGACCGGCAGCGGTTGATCGCCAAGAAGGCGGACTTCGTTCAGAGCCGCCTCCTGTTCATCGTCCAGGCGCTCAAGGAGCTTCGGCAGGACCGAGCTTTCTCCAATCTGCTGCGGTCCGAACAACTCGATACAATGCCGCGCGCGCTCGACGCGCGCCTTGCGGGCGGTGCACTGTGAACGGGCCCGCGCTTCGTGGTGGCATCGCCTGGGGCTTCGAGCGAGGTAGCGTGAGCGTATCGATCGACGCGCTGCTGGCCATGAAGCCTCTGCGGCCCGACATAAAGATGAGCGCCAAGTACCGACAGATCGTCACCTCGATCAAAGCGGTGGGCCTGGTCGAGCCACCGGTGGTGATCCCGGCTTCGGACCAGCCCGGCGTCTACTATGTGCTGGATGGCCATCTTCGCCTTGAGGTGCTGCGCGACCTCGGCGTCGCAACCGTAGACTGCCTCATCTCTCGGGACGACGAGGCCTTCACCTACAACAAGCGGGTAAATCGGCTCTCGGCGCCGCAGGAGCATCGGATGATTGCGCGCGCGATCGAGCGCGGAGTCTCCGAGGTTCGTCTGGCTGAGGCGCTGGGGATCAACGTCACCGGCATTCAGCGCCGAGCGCGGCTGATGGACGGGATTGCTGAGGACGTGGTCGAGCTTCTGAAGGACTCGCCTTGCTCACTGGCGGTGTTCGACGTTTTGCGGAAGATGGGCCCGATGCGCCAGCGCGAAGCCGCTGAGCTAATGGTCGGGCACAGCAATTTTGGACGCCCCTTTGTGATGGCGATCCTCGCCGCCACGCCGGATATGCAGCTGGCTTCTGGCAGGGGCCGGCGCAAGCAGACCACCAGCACCGTGACCCGCGAACAGGTCGCGCGGCTGGAGCGGGAGCTTGCGACCTTGCAAGTGCAGATCAAGGCGGTTGAGGAGACTTACGGGCTCGACAATCTGCATCTCACCGTCGCCCGGGCCTACCTGGTGAAGCTGCTGGGCAACGCGCGCGTCGTGCGCTGGCTGGCGCAGCAGAAGCCGGAATACCTGACTGAGTTTCAGAACATCGCTGAGCTGACGACCCTGCCGACGGACGACGTAGCCGCCGCGGCCGAGTAGGGGACCGGGACCCATAAGCGCCGGGACCGTCGGAGACGCCGTCG
>JAODMX010000183.1 GCA_025464735.1 Frondihabitans sp.
AACCGTGTTCGATCGCTTGACTGCGTGGTCAATCGACCCGGGACTGTAGCCTCTAGCCACCTGGTTGCCCGGACGCGGCCGATTCCTCAGTAAGAAGGCTGGACACAACGAATGGAACCTGTACCCGTACTCGGTTGGGTCTTCACCGGCCTGTTGTTCGTGTTGACCGTATTCTCGGTGGCGGCCGGTCGTGGCCTGGTGCCGAAAAACCATTTCGCGGGAATCCGGTTCCCGGCTCTCATGCGCAGTGATGCAGCATGGCGAGCCGGGCACGCCGCCGCAGTGTTTCCGGCGGGCATCGCGTTCGTCGTCGGTCTCGCTTTCAGCGTGATCGGCATCATCGCACCTGCCGCCCAGTGGGGATCCATCGTCGCGTTCGTCGGCGGTCTCATCTGGGTCGTTGCTCGCGCAACGAAAGCTGCCAAGAGTTCTTGACTACGAAGCCAAGCGAGACGCGAAGAGCAGGGTGGGCGATACCGGACTCGAACCGATGACCTCTTCCGTGTGAAGGAAGCGCGCTACCAACTGCGCCAATCGCCCGTGGGACTCGTCGATACTACTGGACGACGAGGCCCGACACCTATTCGGCCGGAGTGTCTTCCGACGGTGCCTCCGCCGTGTGCGACCGGGCAGCCGATGCGGACGTTCGACGCACGACGATGTTGCCGAAGCTGGTCCGGGCGTAGACGTCGGCGGTGTCGTCGCTGCCGTCCGGTCCTTCGTCCGGCTGCAGTGAGTTACGAACTCGACCCATCGTGGACTGGGCGTCGAGCCACACGGCTGTTCCTTCCCGGATCCCGACCTGAAGCTCTCCGTAGGAGCTCTCCATCCGCACGGCACCGCGCACGACCTCGTCGATTCGGAGGTCTCCGTAGGCGGTCTTCACTTCGACGGTGTCGGAGGTGCGTTCGATCGCGATGCTTCCGTAGGCGCCCTGGACGTGCAGCTCACCGTCGGCTCGACCGATCGTCGTGCTCCCGGTCGAGTTCTTCACTCGCGCGGTTCCGTCGATCTGGCCGATTCGGATGGATCCGGCGGATGTTGTCACGTCGCTCTCGCCTCCGAGCCGCCCGACGTCGATGCTTCCCGCAGTGGTCCGCAGGGAGGCAGTCTCGACGTCGTCGACGGTCAGATCGCCGGCGGTGGTGGTGAAAGTGCAGCCGGCAAGCTGCCCCATGGCCTCGAACGAACCGACGCTCGACTCGCCCCGGATCCGAGACCCGATCGGAAGCTCGACGTCGATGTCGACCTCGCCGTGGCCTCCGAGCGGGGTGAAAGTCCGCCAGCCCTTGGGCTGCGAGATGCTCAGATGCCCGTTGGCGAAGGTCACCTGGGTCTGCTCGACCGCCCTGAGGTCGACGTCGCGATCGGCGCGATGCGGTCGCACCGTGACAGTGGTGGTCGCGCGATCGGTCGCGGTGACGAGCACGTTGGTGACCGCGAGCTCGAAGGTGACAGTGATCGGTTCTGGGGTGTCGAAAATGGGCATGGTGAAACGGTCCTTGGTCGAAGTGATTGAGAAGCAAATGGGGTGAGAGGACTAACGGACCCAGCCGTTGAAGCGGTCGCCCGCGAACGATCCGGTCGGGCTACGACGTCTCTTCGGCTGGAGGGCCGACGCCACGGCCTGGACGAGCCACGTGTTGACGGACACGCCTTCCGCGGCGGCCGCCTCGTCGGCACGTTGCTTGAGGTTTTCGGGGAGGCGCAGAGTGGTGCGGACGGCGCCGCGATCCTCCGCCTCGGCGTCGCCCCCTGACGATGGCGTAGGAGTGGGTGCGTCGCGACGGACCTCCTCGTCGAACGTCTCGCTGGCGGGGCGGGTGACCACGAACTCGGGATCACCGCCACGAAGTCGCACCTCCACTCCCCCGGGAACAAGCTCGCTCGTGATCTCGCCTGCCGCGGCCGAGAGGGCCTCGAGCAGCATGAGCCGGATACCGGAGTCGAGCGACACGGTGAGGCGCTCGACGAGGGCACGCGCCTCGTCTCCCCCCGCATCGGCGGTTGCACGGAGCTGGAGTCGGAGCTGCTCGACGTACGGATTCAGGTTCATGACGCCATGGTGACACCACACGGACACCATGTCAAGCATGAACTGGTGTCAAGACTGACGCCGCCTGGAAATGGCCTGCACGGCGAGACACGAACGGCGCTCAGTTTGTGCCGGGCGTGCCGAATCGGTTAGAGTTCCTGAGGTCGCGAAAGCGTCAGAAACACAAATGCGGATGTGGCGCAGTGGTAGCGCATCACCTTGCCAAGGTGAGGGTCGCGAGTTCGAATCTCGTCATCCGCTCGAGTGAAAGCTCACCCACGAGGTGATCGGCATCACTTACAGGGTGGGGTGGCCGAGAGGCGAGGCACCGGCCTGCAAAGCCGTTTACGCGGGTTCAAATCCCGTCCCCACCTCAAATGCAGTACCCACAATTTCATAAGCACGAGCGATTGGCGCAGCGGTAGCGCGCTTCCCTGACACGGAAGAGGTCACTGGTTCGATCCCAGTATCGCTCACCACCGAAAACCCCCGAGAAATCGGGGGTTTCTTGTTTTCGCGGAGGCGTCTCGTGCCCATCCGAGCACGCAGCGTCTGATGGGCACCCTGGCACCCTTTCTACAATGACGTCATGTCGGATGAGAGTGTGCCACGGTTCGCAGTCGGGTCGATGGTTCACCCAATGGCAGGCACGACAGGAGAGGTGCTTGAGGTCGTTGCCATCGCCGGGCGGTGGGTGTACGGAATCGAGATGCCAGCCGGAAACGTCGAGTTCTGGGTCGAGGCGTCGCTCAAGCAATCCCGGCTCTTCTAGCTCTCCAGGACGTTACGGTCCGCTCGCGCTCATCCCAGCGGCGGCGAAGGGGAGCCGCAGGGCGATGGTGTTCGCCAGCACCTTCTGTCCGGTGGCAGTGGGGTGGACGTCGTCGCTCTGCATGAGGTCGACCTGGTTCGCCAGCGGCTGACCGATGTCGACGTAGGTGCCGCCAACCCCGGTGACCGCCTGTTCGAGCGCGGTGTCGAATGCGGTGAGCTGCGTCGGCGGCTTTGTGTCACCCCAGAACGTGTTGACTCCGACGATCTTCACATTCGGGAGCTCAGTGGCGACCGTCGCCACGAGTTTCGCTTCAGCCGCCTGAACGGCCGAGGTGCTCTTGCCAAGATCGTTGCTGCTGCCGGCCAGAATTACGATGTCCGGGTCGAGGGAGATGGCTTCCGCGGCCTGGGACTGGAACGTGTTGTCGTCGTTGCCCAGCGTCACGTATCCCGTGCCGTCGGTGGCCAGGTCGTCGAGGTCCCATCCCTCTTTGCCTGCAAGCACGCTCGGCCAGCTCTGCGCTTCGGTGAGCCCGTGCCCGTCCATGATCGAGTCGCCGATGGCCACTGCTGTCGGCTGTGTGTTCGACGCAATCGAGTCCTTGAAGGCGGCGGTCGACGTCGTCAACGCCGGAACCGCGGAGGAGACGACACCGAACAACGCCGCTGTCATGACAAGGGTCCCAGCGACGCCGGCGATGGTGCGAGCGCGACGATCCATGGCTCCAACGGTACGGACCTATCCCTCGGGTTGTCGATGACGATTCGATGGACTTGCAATGACCAGTACTCACCTCCGCTCTCACCCGGTGGGCGCGGCTCCGGGAATCGCCGTCACCAGAAGCATCGCCACAATGCCGAGAAGCGGCAGTACCCCGGCGAGGATGCCGAGGATCCGGTTCTCGCGGCCGAATCCCGCTCCCGCGATCGCCGAGAAGATGATCGTGAGGACGACGCCGATGGGCGTGAAGAAGAACGGGTACACGAACGCGTCGGCCTGCCACTGTCCGGTGTCGACCCAGTTGGTCCACCATCCCAGCAGCGCTTCACCGACGAAGGTGACCCCACCACCACTCAGGGCGACGATCGCGGGCCAGGCGACTCGGCCCTCCCTCCGGATCCTCGTCCGGTAGTCGGCGGTGCCCTTAGCCTCGATGTCACTCAACATGCGCCCATGATGTCAGTCCAGGGCGACGCCCCGGCGATGTCCAGCGTCTTCGTCTCCCCACCCGGGTCCGGCGCCACCGGGTACGACCAGATTCCCCCTTGTGGGGGACTTCGCGCTTGGCGTAATCTCATTCCCAATCGGCCTGGACCATGCTGAAGACAGATCGGCGCGCCGTCTTGTGCGGTGCTGATTCAGTCGTGTCCCGCGGCCCGGGCGGGATCACTGCAGGGTCACGCCGTCACCCGAGCGGCGTGAAGCCGACCGCCGCGGGTGCTCCTGACCACTGACGTTCAGGAGCACCCGCCGCTTTCTCGAA
>JAODMX010000197.1 GCA_025464735.1 Frondihabitans sp.
GCACCGCCCAGCGCCCCATCGTGAACAACGGCTTGCCCGTCTCGTCGACGCCGGCTTCCTTGTCACGTGTCCAGCCCTGGATCCTGCGCACCAGCAGCGGCACCGTGACTCCGAGGTACGCGAGGTAAAGCATGGCGATGCAGAGGCTCGAGAGGGCGGTGAAGAGCGCGACCTGGCCGATGTTGCTGAGCAGGACGACCACGGCGGCGACGCCGACGACGATCGAGGTGACGATCGGGGTCCCGGTGCGCGGCGACACCTTCGCGAGGAATCGCGAGAAGGGCAGGGCGTGCTCGCGCGCCATCGAGAACACCATCCGCGAGCCGGAGGTCTGCACGGCGAGCGTGCAGGCGAAGACGGCTACGGCAACGCAGCAGAGCAGGAGGCGGCCCAGAACCGGGCCGAGTCGATCCTCGACGAGGCCGGCCAGACCGCCGCTGACGAGGCTGCCATTGGTGAGGCTCGGAGCAGCGACGAGCGCGGCGATGATCAGCAGGGCTCCCCCGAGGCCCGATACCGTCAGGGCGCGGATGATCGTCTTCGGTGTGGTGCGCCTGGGCGCGTGGGTCTCTTCGGAGAGCTCGCCGGCCGAGTCGAAGCCGACCATGACGTACGCGGCCATCAGGGCGGAAGCCAGCCACACCCAGAGGTACGAGCCACCCGGCGCGCGACCCTCCGTGGAGAAGACGACGCTGGGCGAGCGCTCCGGCAGGAAGAACAGTGCAGCTACCAGCACGATCACGCCGACGATCTCGATGAAGACCCCGACACTCGTCACACGGGCCATGAGCTTCACCGAGATGATGTTGACGACCGTCGTGATGAGCAACATGATGCAGCCGAGGAGCACGGCGTTGGCGGCACCGGTCGGCGACAGGGGCGCCGAGTCGGCGCCGGAACCACCGATGAGCTGGAATCCGGGCCAGATCGCCGGGAGGACCGCCTGCACGGCCACGGCGGCTACCGCGACGGTGAGGATCTGACCGATGATCATGACCCACCCGGTGAACCAGCCGATCACGGATCCGGCGAGGCGCGACGACCACTGGAAGATCGCTCCCGAGATGGGCCACCACGCGGCCAACTGCGCGAAGTTGAGCGCGACGAGGAGTTGCCCGGCGAAGACGACCGGCCAGGCCCAGAAGAATGCAGCGCCTCCGAACGAGAAGCCGAGGCCGAACAATTGGAAGACCGTCGTCAGGATCGAGACGAACGAGAAGCCCGCGGCGAAGGAGGCGAACGTGCCGACGCCGCGGTGGAGGTCCTGCGGATAGCCGAACGAACTGAGTTCGGCGGCCGCTTCGGTGTCGGGAACGGTGTGGCGATGGAGCAACGGTTCGTGTGAGCTCACGACGTGCCTTTCTCGGTTGGCCGTGCAGAGTATCTGTCAAGCGACAGGTAATGCTCACAACTCTGGTACCGAGCGGTCACACGCCAATTTCCAGCCTGTTACCAGTGTGTAAATTGAGCGCCGCTTTGGAGTTAGCCCTGAGGATCGACTGTCAACGATTCCTGTCAAGCCGAGTCATAACTCGTAATGCAAATGTGTAACAACTCGTAACGCAAGAGAGCATTCGGTAACCCGCTCACGCTGGGGCTGCGGTCGCTGCGAAAATTATTCGACACCTGCCCAGTTCACCCGAGCCAGGCACTGCATTCCGCAGCCTGACACCTAGGAGCAACCGTGAAACTCGAGATATCCCGTCGAAAGCTACCTGCCCGCCTTGCGGGCGTCATCGCAGGAGCAGCCGCCCTGGCGCTCGTGATGACCGGGTGCTCCGCGGCCTCGGGCTCCACCGACACGAGCAGCGCCTCGACCGGCGCCTCCGGCACGCTCAACTGGGCGTCGTCCTACGCTCCCTCGAGCTGGGATCCGGTGGTCAACGGCAGCGGTGCGGCCTTCCGCATCACGTCGCTCGCGTACGCGTCGCTGACCAACACGAACACGAAGGGCGAGGCCGCGCCGGGCCTCGCCAAGAGCTGGACGTACAACGCCGCCGGCACCCAGGTGACCTTCCACCTCCGCTCCGGCCTCAAGTTCTCCGACGGGTCGGCGCTCGACTCCGCAGCGGTCAAGGCGTATCTCCTCCGCGCACAGACGCAGAAGAACTCCGCGCTCGTCGGCGAGGGCATCGCGCCCATCAAGTCGATCGCGACCCCCAACACCACCGACGTGGTCCTCAACCTGAGCCAGCCCGATTTCCAGCTGCCCCTTGTCCTCGCCCAGCGCGTCGGCCAGATCACGAACCCGAAGAAGTCACCGACCGAGCTCAACGAGACGCCCGCGGGCGCCGGGCCGTTCAAGGCCGTCAGCATCGTGGCCGGCGCGAAGGCCACCTTCGTGAAGAACCCCAACTACTGGGACGCCAAAGACATTCACATCCAGAACGTGACGGTGTCGTTCAACGTCGACCCCGCCAGCGTCGTCTCTGGCCTCCAGAGCGGTGTCTACAACTTCTCGGACCTGGCCCCGAGCCAGGTCAAGGCCGCCAAAGCGGCGGGCCTCGACGTCGTCCTCCAGCCGGGCTTCAACGCCAACAACCTGAGCGTCAACATCAAGCAGGCGCCCTTCAACAATCCGAAGGTGCTCGAGGCGATCAACTACGCCATCAACCGCGAGCAGATCGTCAAGCAGGTCGACTTCGGTTATGGCAAGGCCACCTCCGAACCGTTCCCCGAGGGCTACATCGCTTACGACCCGTCGTCGGCCGACCGCTACTCGTACGACCCGGCCAAGGCCAAGCAGCTCCTCGCCTCGGCCGGCTACGCGTCGGGCATCAAGGTGACCTTCACGGTCTCCGCGTCGACAGCTGAGAACGAGCTCCTCCAGGCGCAGCTCAAGGCCGTCGGAATCACCGCGACGCTCAAGGTCGACCCCAACTGGGCGACGTCGTTCTTCGCTAAGAAGCTCGCCCTCTCGACCTACGGCACGACCGGCCGCGACTCGCCCATCCAGACGCTGCAGGCCCACTTCGGTGCAACCGGCGCCCTCAACTCGAGCGGCTCCGAGCCGGGCACCGCTTTCCAGTCGGCCATCGCCAAGGCGCTCGCCACCCCGCTGACCTCGGCGGACTACGAAAAGAACATCCAGGCTGCGACGGCCGCGGGTCTCGCGACGACAGGCCTCATCTTCACGGACAGCGTTCCGAACATCATCGTGAAGACCAAGGCCGTGTCGAGCATCCCGAAGATTCCCGCCTACATCACCTGGACCGGCGTCACGATCAGCGGGAGCTAATACCAGGATGGCGACGGCGACTCAGATCGACACGAGGCGGGCCCCGCGGGCGCGCGCAATTCAGGCGCGCTCCGCGGGGCGGCTGCGCCTGAAGCGGCTCGGCATCGCGATCGTGCGGCCGTTCGCCGTCTTTATCCCGGTCTTCGTCTTCGGAACGTTCATCACGTTCCTGCTCGGCACGATCAGCGGCTTGAACCCCGCGTACGTGCAGCTCGGCGAAGCGGCGACACCGTCGGCGGTCGCGCGACTGAACCACCAGTACGGCCTCGACAAGCCGTTCTTCGTGCAGTACTGGGACTGGTTCACCGGCCTCCTCCACGGGTCGCTCGGAACGAGTTGGCTCGACGGGATCCCGATCTCGACCCTGATCGCTCAGCGGATTACGATCAGCCTGTCGGTCGCAGCAATCGCTTTGGTCATCGGAGTCGTCGCCGGCGCGTTCCTCGGCGCGCTGGCGGCCCTCACCCGCACTTCCTGGATCGACCGGACCATCACGGCGTTCACGTCGCTGATGTCGGTCATGCCGCCGTTCATTGTCGGCATCATCCTCGTGGCCGTCTTCGCGGTGCAGCTCCACCTTCTACCGAGCGGCGGTTACATCGATCCGAGTCAGGGTTTCGGCCCGTGGTTCAGCCATGTCATCCTGCCGGCGATCGCTCTCAGCTTCGACATGATCGCCGGCATTGCGCGGCAACTGCGCGCCGGGCTCGTGAGCGCCTCCGAGCAGAACTACGTACTCGGGGCAACGGTCCACGGCCTGAGCCCGCGCCGGATCTTCTTCGTCCACGTGCTGCGGAACGGTGGGGGCCCTGCCCTCGCCCTCCTCGGTATCTCCTTCCCGAGTCTCCTCGGCGGAGCCGTCGTCACCGAGACCGTGTTTGGGCTGTCGGGCTACGGCATCTTCGCCAGCACCTCGGCCCTCCACGGCGATGTCCCCGCTGTCCAGGGCGTTCTCGTCGTCTCGATCGTTCTGGTCGTCGGATTCAACCTCCTCGTCAACATCGCGCTCAACCGCATCGAGCCGAGCGCCAAGAGGGGGATCTGACATGCTGTCGCGACTGATTCGCCTGCCCTCCTTCTGGATCGCGGCCGGCATCCTCCTCTTCATTCTGTTCCTCGGCTTCTTCGGCGCCGTGCTCGCTCCGCAGAATCCGCTCACCGGAGGCGCCAAGCTGCTTGCCGCCCCGTCAGCGCAGCACCTGCTCGGAACGGACTACCTCGGCCGCGACGTGCTGAGCCGCCTCCTCGCGGGTTCGCCGATCAGCATCCTGAGCGCCTTCGAGGTGGCTCTGATCGCTCTTGTCGTCGGCGCGATCCCCGGTTTGCTCTCCGTCTACCTGGGCCGCGTGTTCGAGTGGTTCACCCTCCGCATCATGGACACCCTCATCGCGCTGCCCTTCCTCGTCTTCGCGGTGGCCATGACGGCCCTGCTCGGGAACGGTCTGAACCAGGCGATGCTGAGCGTCGGGATCCTGCTCGCCCCGATGTTCTACCGGGTCTCGCGAGCCGCCGCGCTCTCCGTGTCGAGCTCGCAGTACGTCGAAGCCGCCGTTCTCTCGGGCGCCTCGACGATCTGGGTGCTCCGCCGCCACATCGGGCCCAAGGTCGTCGCGCCCATCGGCATCGCCTTCGCGAACGCTGCCGGCGTCGGGCTCGTCATCGTCGCGAGCCTCACGTTCCTCGGCATCGGCGTGCAACCGCCCGCGCCGACCTGGGGTGGCCTGCTGGCCTCCGATCTC
>JAODMX010000203.1 GCA_025464735.1 Frondihabitans sp.
GAGGGTTTAGGCGCCGGTGGACGACGTAGGCGCATCCACCGCACCGCCGAAGCGGCGGCTCCGGCCGGCATAGCTGTCGATCGCACCCCAGAGGTCTTCGCGCGTGAAGTCGGGCCAGAGACGGTCGAGGAACACCATCTCGGCGTAGGCAGCCTCCCAGAGCTGGAAGTTGCTTGTGCGCTGCTCCCCTGAGCTCCGAAGGAAGAGATCGACGTCGGGAAGGGCGGGCTGATACAGGTGCCGCTGCAGGACCTTCTCGGTGATGCCCGAGGGCTTCAGCCGCCCCGCAGCCACCTCGTCGGCGATCGACCGAACCGCGTCGATGATCTCTTTGCGCCCGCCGTAGTTGACGCACATGTTGAGGGTCATCGTGGTGTTATCGCGGGTGGCCTCCTCGGCAACCCGCAACTCGTTGATCACAGAAGCCCAGAGCTTGGGACGGCGACCGGACCAGGTGATCTTCACCCCCCAGGCGTTCAACTGCTCACGACGCCGATGCAGCACTTCGCGGTTGAACCCCATCAGGAAGCGCACCTCCTCCGGGCTGCGCTTCCAGTTCTCGGTCGAGAAGATGTAGACGCTGAGGTGCTGCACACCGACTTGGATCGCTCCGGCAACCACCTCCAGGAGAGCCGCCTCGCCGGCCTTGTGGCCTTCGATCCGCGGAAGGCCGCGCGCGTTCGCCCAGCGACCGTTGCCGTCGAGGACGAGTGCGATGTGCTTGGGCACGGATCCCGGTTCGTAGTCGGGCGCTGGAGGGCCCTGCCAGTCGAGCGGGAGGTAGTCCATCTGCTTCGGCATGAGTCGCCGGCCGAGGAAGCCCCGGCGCTGCGAGTTGCTGGACGAAGCGGAGGGGGTCGAACTCAACGGAGATCTCCTTGGGGAACGGTGGCGGGTGTCCGGTCGACGTGCTGGAGCGAGCGCAGGCCGCGCTCCAGGTGCCACTGGGTGTAGGCGGCGACCACGCCGCTCGCCTGGTTGCGGGTGCTCTCGACGGCTTGCTCGGCTGTCACCCAGTCGCCACTGAGCAGCGCCCCCAGAAGGCCGATGGTCTCAGGATCCAGACGCGGAGCCCCGGGAGGCGCGGCCGCGTCGGCCACGACCCCGCCGAGCTGCACCACGAAGGCGGAGTGCGGGCCCGGAACGCCGGTGACCGCGCAATCACCGAAGCTCGGGGCCCAGCCGGCGATGCTCAGAGCACGCAAGAGGTACGAGTCGAGGGTCAGCTGGGAGTCGTGCTCGCGGCGCGCGAGAGCGCGGAGCGCGCCGACGAGCAGAAGGTACTGCTGGAGGCCCGCCTCGGCATCGGTCAGCTTGTCGGCTGTTTCGACCATGACGTTGGCGGCCGTGTAGCTGCCGTAGTCGGAGACGATGTCGGCGCCATACGACCCCAGCGACTCGGCCTGCGTGACGATGTCGAGGCTCCGACCCTCGTAGAGCTGGAGATCGGCGACCATGAAAGGCTCGAGCCGGGCACCGAACTTCGACGCCGTGCGCCGGACCCCTTTTGCCACAGCTCGGATCTTGCCGTGAGAGCGCGAAAGCATCGTCAAAATGCGATCCGCTTCACCCAGCTTGTGGGTGCGCAGGATCACGCATTCATCTCGATAGACCGGCACCCCTCAAGTATCCCCCGCATGACAGAATCGACCGGTGTCCGCCACAGCCCTCGCCATCCCTCTCTGGGCTGATCTTCTTGCCGTCGCGATCGGCAGCCTTCAGGGCGCGCTCTTTGCCAGCCAGTTCAGCGATAGGAAGGTCGACCTCCTCGGAGTCGCCATCATCGGAACGGCGACGGGACTCGGGGGTGGGATCCTGCGTGACATCCTCCTGGGCGAAATTCCGCGCGCGATGCAGAGCAACTGGTACCTCGTCGTCGCCGTGCTGGCGGCCCTCCTCGGGATGCTTCTGCAGCGACTCTTCACGCGGCTGGCGGGATTCATCACCGTTCTCGATGCCCTGACGATCGGACTGTTCGGCGCGATCGGCTCGACGAAGGCCCTCGCCATCGGGCTTCCGGTTGTACCGGCCGTCTTCGTCGGCGTGATCTCGGCGGTCGGCGGGTCGGTGCTGCGCGACATGCTCATGAACCTGACGATCGCGCTAATGCACGTGGGCTCGCTCTACGCCGTCGCGGCCGGCGGGGGCACAGCGGTGCTGGTCGCGATGGTGGCCTGCGGCGTGCCCACCATCGCGGCCGCGATCACCGGCACCACTGTCACCGTCATCATTCGGCTCCTGGCGGTGCGTTTCGGCTGGACGCTGCCCGAGCAGCGCGCCCTCTCCCGCCGACCCCGGCTGCGCCGTCCTCGCTGACGCGCGGCTACGCGGAAGCCAACTCGCGGTCGGCCGGGACGGAACGGACCGCACGGTTGACCGCCGAGACGATCGCCTTGAGGCTCGCCGTCGAGATATCGGCGTCGATGCCCACGCCCCACAGGCGCGTTCCGTCCACGTCGAGTTCAACGTACGAAGCCGCCTGCGCGTCGCCGGAAGCCGACAGGGTGTGCTCGACGTAGTCGTAGAGCTTGACCTGGACACCCTGATCGGCCAGCACCGCGATGAAGGCGGCAAGCGGGCCGCTGCCCACGCCGTCGGTGCTGACGATGTCGTCGCCGACTCGCAGGTCGACCGAGAGGTGCGTCTCGCCCGACATGTCGCTGCGGGTACCCGTCCGGGTCAGCTCGAAGCGACCCCACTTCTGCTCGTCGTTGGCCGCGGGCAGGTACTCGTCCTGGAAGATCGCCCAGATCTGCTCGCTCGTGACCTCGCCACCCTCGGCGTCCGTCTTCGACTGAACGACTCCGGAAAAATCGATCTGCAGCTTGCGGGGCAGGTCGAGTGCGTGGTCGGTCTTCAGCAGGTAGGCGACACCGCCCTTGCCCGACTGCGAGTTGACACG
>JAODMX010000128.1 GCA_025464735.1 Frondihabitans sp.
CTCACCGGCGTGACCGCCGGGTACGGAGCGGGCCTCATCCTGAAGGGCGTCGATCTCTCGGTGGCGCGCGGACACATCGTCTGCCTCATCGGGCCGAACGGCGCCGGCAAGTCGACCGTTCTGAAGACCGTGAGCGGCCTCCTGCGAAACGCCGGGGGGACGGTGCTCTTCGATGGCGAAGACATCGGCAAACTGTCCTCTCGCGAGCGGCTGGAACGGGGAATCGTACACGTTCCGCAGGACCGGAGTCTCTTCCCGACGATGACGGTGTGGGAGAACGTCGTGATGGGTGCGTTCATCCTGTCCGACCAAGCGCTGATACGTCGACGCGTCGAAGAAGTCGCCGAGATCTTCCCGATCGTCGCCAGACGCAGGTCGGCTGCAGCGGGCTCGCTGTCGGGCGGAGAGCAGAAGCAGGTGGAACTGGCACGATCGCTGATGCTCGATCCCGCGCTCATCCTTCTGGACGAACCGTCGATCGGACTCGACCCGAAGTCCCGCACCTCGGTGTTCGCCAGCATCTCGGCCCTTGCGACCGACGGTCGCACGGTACTGCTCGTGGAACAGAATGCGCGCTCCGGCCTCGCGGTGGCCCATAAGGCAGCCGTCCTGGAAACGGGAAGAGTCGCACTCACCGGAACCGGGCAGTCGCTCCTCGACGATCCGGAGGTGGCCCGCCTGTACCTCGGCGCGAGCGCACAGGGCCGAGCGGAGAGTCTCGCGAAGTCCGTGTAGTCGGTCGGCTCCCTCCCGGGTCAGCCCGCCGGAGTTCGCAGGTAATTCTGGACGATGAAGTCCGCTATCGCCATCGCCGAGGTGGCCGCGGGTGACGGCGCGTTTCTCAGGAGGGTGACCGATCCGATCTGCTCGACGGCGAAATCATCTAGCAGATCGCCGCCTCTGCTCCACGCCTGAGCGCGCACGCCGGCTGAGGTCTTCGCCACCAGATCGCGCATCTCGAGCTCTGGCACGAATCGCCGAGCCTCCCTGAAGTAGAGCGGCTTCACAAGGGAGCCCGCGATCTCTTTCACGCCCATCCTCCAGTGTCGGCGCGCAAGCGAGAAAGCGCCGGGCCAGCTGAGCGAATCCCAGGTGTCCCGCAGCGACACGTCGGCCCAGCTGTATCCCTCCCGCGCGAGTGCGGGCACCGCGTTCGGCCCCACATGAACGCCACCGTGGACACTGCGCGTGAAATGAACGCCGAGGAACGGAAACCTCGGATCGGGTACCGGATAGATCATTCCTCTCACCAGGTCGAGCTTCCCTTCGGCGAGCGCCCAGTACTCGCCGCGGAACGGAAGGATCTTGGGGGATCGGGACGCTCCGACGAACCGCGCGACGAGGTCCGACTGCAGGCCAGCGCAGGCGATGACGCGATCGAAGGTGCGCTCCAGTTCGCCGGCGATGACACGAACCTTCGATCCTTCCTGCACCATGGCCGTCACCTCGTGCGAGAGCAGGACAGCGCCGCCGCCCGTGCGTACATCGTCAGCCATGCGCTCGGTGATCGCGGCGTAGTCGACCACCGCCGTGTGCGGAGAGTGCAGCGCTGCCACTCCCCCGACGTGGGGCTCGACCTCGCGCATCGCCACGGCGTTCAACCGACGAAGCCCGGGCACTCGATTCTCGATTGAGCGTCGCTCGATCGCCGCCAGCGCCGGCAGCTCTTCCGGAGTCACCGCGACAACGAGCTTTCCGACCTCGCGGTACGGAAGCCCCTTCTCCTCGCAGAACTCCCGCGTGGCGATGCGACCGCTCGCACAGAGCCTCGCCTTGAGCGACCCCGGCGCGTAGTAGAGGCCGGCATGCACAACCCCGGAGTTGTGGCCCGTCTGGTGGGCGGCGAGCGCAGGTTCCTTTTCGAACACCACCACGTCGCCGATACCGGACCGAGTCAGCGCACGCGCCAAGGCAACACCGAGGATTCCTCCGCCGATGATGCCGATGGTCTCGTTCAGTGGCTGGGCTCCTCAGTCGGTCGACCGTAGTTGGCGGTCGTGAAGGCGCGGTCCCAGGCCGCATCGGGTGCCAGGAGCTCTCGCCACGGAGCTACCTCGACGTAAAGCACTCTCAGCGCGTCGAGGCCGTTGTAGTGCAAACTCTTCCCGTCCGTGGAAACGGCGTCCTCTGGCACGGCGACCTGGAAGTTCTTCATCAACGCCGTGCGGGAGGTGGTGTCGACACAGACGTTCGTCTGAAGCCCGGCGACGATCAAACGATTCACATCGAGGTTGCGGAGGATGCTGTCGAGTTCAGTCCCATAGAACGCATCCCATCGGAGCTTGGTGAGCACGATGTCGCCCGGGTGCGGCGCGACGGCATCCATGATCTCCGAGGACCATGCATTGTCGTCCTCCAACGGGTCGGAGTCCGCTGAGACGGCCTCGCGCAGGGCGCGCATGCTCGGGGTCGCGTCTGCGCCGTCGGCCCTGCTTACGGCGCGGGTGTAGATGATCGGCAATCCCTGCCTGCGTGCCTCTTCGAGGAGGGCCGCGCATTCGGCAACTGTCTCGTCCATGCGGTAGATCGGCGGCCATCCGTATCGATCGCGGGACTCCTGCTGCAGGTACATATTCTGCACGTCGACCATGATCACGGCGGTGCGAGCGGGCATTTCGTCCTTCTTTCACGAGGGATTCGCCGGAGGATCGCGACCTGTCCGGCGACACGGCTGATGCTGCGCTGCGGTGCTGCGCAGCGACGCAACACCTAGTAGCATGCTAATTGTACTGAATAGCATGCTAGTCGGTCGACGAACCTTTCGCTGTCCCCCGGACGGCCTCGAAAGCCATTGGAGTCGAACGCCGACACCAACAATCTAGGAGTGAATGTGGCTGAGTCAGACTTCGATGCGAGCGATCTCAAACTATCCGTGCGCAAGTGGGTCGTTCAAGTCGAAGAGGTGCTCGCCGATGGGGAGCGCCGCACCGCCCGTCCGATCAAACGCGTCGTCGTCGCGGCGATCGTGAAAAACCCCTACGCAGGCCAATGGTCGGAGGGGCTCGAGGAACTCATCGAGGCCGGCGCCGTGCTCGGCCGGGTGTTTACGACACGGGCCCAGGAGCTGCTCGACGGGAACCTCGAGGCCTATGGCAAGGGAGGCATCGTCGGCGAGCACGGGGAGATCGAGCACATCGCCGCCCTGCTCCACCCCACCTTCGGACAGCCGACCCGGGACATCGCCAAGGGCGTGTCCATCCTGCCCAGTGTGAAGAAACACGGCGGGCAGGGAGCGTCACTCGACATCCCGATCCACCACAAGGACGCGATGATGATCCGCTCGCACTTCGACGCGATCGAATTCCGCGTCGGAGATGCGCCACGCGCAGACGAGATCCTCGTCGCGCTGGCCGCCTCGAACGGGCCGCGCCCGC
>JAODMX010000221.1 GCA_025464735.1 Frondihabitans sp.
GAGGATCTGGCTGATGACGCTCGGCGATGTCACGCCGTCGAATTCCGCCTCGGGATCGAGCACCAGCCGGTGGGCCAGGACGGGCTCTGCGAGCGCCTTCACGTCATCCGGAATCACGTAGTGGCGACCGTTCGCCGCGGCGAGCGTCTTGGCCGTGCGGATGAGCGCCAGCGCTCCGCGCACGCTCGCGCCGAGACGCACCTCCGTGGCGGAGCGTGTTCCGTCGACGAGGCGGGAGACGTAGTCGTTGATCGATGGATCGACATGCACAGTGCGGGCGAGCGCGCCCATCTCGATGATGACCTCGGCCGAGGCGATCGAGGGAAGGATGACGTCGTGCGCCTTGGTGCCCGCTCCCTCGAGGATCCGCATCGTGGATGCATGATCGGGATAGCCGATCGAGGCCTTCATGATGAATCGGTCGAGCTGCGCCTCGGGGAGCCGATAGGTACCGGCCTGCTCGATCGGATTCTGGGTGGCGATGACCATGAAGGGGGCGCCGACGTCGTGGCTCACGCCGTCGACGGTCACGCGCCCCTCCTCCATCACCTCGAGCAGGGCCGCCTGGGTCTTCGGGCTCGCGCGGTTGATCTCGTCGGCGAGAACGATGTTCGCGAAGATCGGACCGCGGTGGAACTCGAACTCGCCCGCGCGCTGGTCATAGATGCTCACGCCCGTGATGTCGCCGGGGAGCAGGTCTGGCGTGAACTGCACACGGTTCGTCGTGCCTCGCACGCTCTGCGCCATGGCGCGTGCGAGCGAGGTCTTGCCGGTGCCGGGAAAGTCCTCGAGCAGGAGGTGTCCCTCGCTGAGCAGCGCGGTGAATGAGAGCTTGATGACGAAGGTCTTGCCGAGGAGCACATGTTCGACGTTCGCGACAAGGCGATTGAAGATGTCGGAGAACCAGGTGGCCTGCTCGGGCGTCATCGTCATTGCGGGTGCCTCTCGTGTGGTTCGGTCCGTCTGCACGCTACTGGACATTGCCGGCCTGATCGTACGTGATGTCATAAGAATGTCCGCCGTTCGCGATGACCCGGATCCTCAGCG
The DNA here is from genome assembly GCA_025464735.1 of Frondihabitans sp. Next base: position 1,048 of record JAODMX010000221.1, read on the forward strand.
TCGGCGCGCCGAGAACCGCGGTGGCGTGGCACTGCAGAGTGGCACCCATGTCGGTGAACCTGGCGTCATCCCCGCACGAGTACTGTACGTTCTCGTAGCCCGTCGGTGGCGAGAGCCAGCTGAAGGTACCGCTCGCATCGAGCCCGTTCCCGTCCGACACGAAGCTGACCGTGCCGACGCGAGGATCGACGGGTACGCCGACGGCAAAGGACCCGGACCAGCCAGACTGGCAGATCAATCCTGCCCCCGCATAGCTGCGGCAGGCGCGCACCTGCACGGAGATGTCGTGACCATACTGCTGGCCATCTGCCGTGAGCAGGGCGCCGAACGCGACGGGACCGTACTGGGTCGACGGCACATTCGATCCCAGGAGCCGGTAGTAGAAGCTGTAGTTGTTGGTCAGGTTGTTCCCGCCGATCGCGGCCCCGTTGAGCGAATAGTCCCAGGTGGCGCCGTTGCGGTTCGGTCCGGAAACGCTGACGGCGGTCACGACGCCGGGGGTCGTGTAGGCGGCCACAGCGGCACTCGCCGAGCAGCCTTGGCTGTTCGATGCCAAAACGATCACGGAGTAACTGCGATCGTTCGACAGGCCGGTGAACGTCGTCGAGGTTCCGGTGCCGGTGGACTGTGCGGTCGACCCCGACGGATTCGGGGCCTGGCAGGTCGGTGCGGTGCCCGTGTAGACCACGGCGGTATATCCGGTGATCGGGCGGCCATTGTCGGCGAAGGTTCCGGCCCAGCTCACGTCGATCGTGCTGTCGGTCGCCGTGGCGCTCGGCGCACCGACCGCGATCGGCGGCCCAGCCGGCGTTCCGCTCGTCGTGCCGGAGTTCCAGACCGCCAATGGGGCATAGGCAGAGTTACGCGCGCTCACCGAGACCGCGACCGCCTGCCCGTTGCTGAGACCGTTCAGGTCGAGGGTGCAACTCGAAGCCTGGCAGTTGGTCGCGTCGAAGTCCGCCGCGATCGCCCCGGCGGTCACGTGATAGCTGGTGACTGGACTGCCGCCCGACGGCGTGCTGACGGCGCTCCAGGTCAGTCGCAGACCGCCGTCGAGCGGCGCGGCGTTCACGATCGATGGCGCGGGAGGAATCACGTCGGACCACACGGTGGACGCGAACGCAGCAGGATCGGAGGCCCCGATCGCGTTCTTGGCGACGACGCGGATCTGCACGGAATTGTTCGGACCGTTGCCCGGCGTCGCGATGTCGCAGATCGTCGCCGCACAGGACGTGGTTGACAGGAGTTGGAGCGACGAAGAAGAGTACGTGAGCACGTCGTAGCTCGTGATCGGAGAATTATTCGACAGCCCAGGGGTCCAGCGAACGGTCAGCGTCTTGTTGCCGAAGGCTGCGATTTGAACGGCTGTGACCGGGTCGGGCCTGTCCTGCACAGAGACCGTGACCGACCCCCAGACGTATCTGTCCGGATCGCCGGTCGCATCGGCGACCTGGTACTGCAGCGCGGTATCGCCCGGGACGGTCGTCGAGGCCGCGGTCACGGTGAGCCGCTGGTTGTCAGGGCTCGGCGTGATCGTCAGTCCGGCCGGGAGGCTGCCACCGCCGAGCCCCCGGATCGCGATGACCTTGAGCGGCTTGCCGGGAAAAGGATTGGTGGCTTCGTCGTTTGCCAGCACGTCGACCGTGGTCGTCTGACCGCGAGGCGCGAGCACCGAGTCCGGGGCCGGCATTGCCAGCGGTCGGCTCGACGCAACCACGCTGAGCTGGATCCGCCCCGACTGGCCACTCGCGATCGCGTCCCTCACTCCGAGCGTGATCGCGCTCGTCGAGCCCTTCGGCGCGTCCTCGTTCGCCCGAAGGGTCAGCTTCTGGCCGCTGATGCTGTAGGTGAATCCCTGCGGAAGCGGGGTAAGCACCGCATACGCCAACTCGGCCACGTCGACCGGATATGGGTAGTTCGTGAGCTTCACGAGGTCCAACTCCTTGGACTGCCCAGGCTCAAAGTCGATCGAACCACCGACGAACACCGGCGGCTGGTTTGCGCGCGGAGTCACGTTGATCGGGAGCACGAGCGTGGCGACGCGCCCGTTCGGGTCTGTCGCGGAGGTGCCATCCGTGACCTGGAACGAAATGGATGCCGGTCCGAAGTACTTGTCCGCCGAGGTGAAGCGCAGCGTGTGGTCGTTGACCACGAGGGCGTCGCCGTTGGAGTGCGTTGCCGCTACGCTCGCCGTACCCGTCAGGCGCACGCTCTTGCCACCGATCGCCACGACATAGTTGCCGAGGTCGATGGTGAGCTGCGACTCGCTCGGCACGGACAGCGGCGGGGCCTTGCGGTTCACCTGAGGGAGGGCGTCGTCGAGCCCCGGGACCCAGACGAAGGCGTACGAGACCACGCTCGAATCGTCTGGATTGGCGACCGCGAAGGGAATGATCTGTCTCTTGTTCTCGATCGTGACGTGAATGCGCTTGTCGCTTGTCACGGTCGCCGACGAGCTGTAACCGGGCAGCAGCGCCACCTTCAGCGTGCCAACATCGCCGTCCGCGAAGAACACGTTCTTCAGCACATTCACGTCGATCGCGTTCCTGCCGAGGATATCCGTGAGGGTCAGCACGGTGTCGCTCACGACGGGGCGCGCCCGCGGCGCGTCTGCTGCCACCGTCACAGTGATGAAATTCGAACTCGTGCCGCCGAATTCATTCTCGATCGTGTAGACGAGGCCATATTGTCCTGGTTTGGCCGGCGGGGTGACCTTCACGATGTCTCCGACGATCGTGGCAACTGTGTCTTTCGAATTCGGCTGCACCTTGATGACCTTCAGCGTGCCGCCATTGGGGTCGGAGTCATTGGCGAGAACCTGCACAGACACGGTTCCGCCCGGCCGAATCGTGGCCTCGTCCGCGACGGCGATCGGATTCTGCGCGCCACCGAGTTTCGGGCTGATGCCGACACGTATGAGACCGGTGGCGCGCGCGCCGAGGCTGTCGATGACCGTATAGGTGAAGCTGTCCGTGCCCGCAGAGTATCCCCCGGCCTGATAGTCGATATAGTCGGGGCCGACGCTGACGACGGAACCCTTCTGCGGGTTGGTGGCCTGTCCCAGGAACTGCACGGAATCGCCGTCGGGATCGATGCCGGTCAACGGGATGGAGATACGCACCTTCTGGCCCGCGAGCACGCGCGAGACGACGGTGACGGGTACGGGCGGGTTGTTCGTCGCCAGCACGGCCTCGCGCACCGAGATCTTCACCTGGGCCTGGGCGACCTGTCCGCTCGGATCGGAGATCGAGTAGATGGCGGTGAAGTCGCCCGGCTTCTGCGGAGCCAGATACCGCAGCACGTTCCCAGAGGTGAAGAGTAGCCCGGAGTCGCCACTGAGGGTCATGGA
>JAODMX010000244.1 GCA_025464735.1 Frondihabitans sp.
CGACGGCGCCGAGTTCTCCCCCGACGGCGAGTGGCTCTGGTTCAACACGGAGCGGTTCACGACCGACCCCGGGCACGCGCAGCTCGCGCGGATACGTCGTGACGGCTCTGAGCTGACGCAGGTCGTCACCAGCGGGAGCGTCGACTGGTTCCCCCACCCCGCGCCCGACTCGTCGCGACTGCTGTATCTCGCGTTCGAGCCGGGCACGGTCGGTCACCCCGAGAACCGTGACGTGGTTCTCAGGATCCTTGACCTTGAGTCCGGATCGCCGACCGGCGCCGCCCCGCGCGATGTCTTCCGGCTTTACGGCGGCCAGGGCACCAGCAACGTGCCCGGCTGGTCACCCGACGGCAGTCGGTTCGCGTTCGTGGAGTACCCCGTTTCCTGACGGCGCCCCCGTTCGCGGGGCTTACGCCTCCCGGACGTGACCGCCCTTGAGGTAGAGGCGACGCTCGGCGCGGCGCGCAACTGACGAGTCGTGCGTGACCAGAACGAAGGTGAGTCCGCGGTCGCGCCACTGGCCCTCGAGTAACTCCATGATCTCGTCGCGGGTGGACTCGTCGAGACTGCCGGTCGGCTCGTCGGCGAGGAGCACCTGCGGCTCCTTGACGAGCGCTCGTGCGATCGCGACGCGCTGCTGCTGGCCGCCCGAGAGCTCGGCGGGCAGGTGGTCGCCGCGCTCCGCGAGACCCACCGACTCGAGGGCGGCGAGCGACTTCTTCCTCTGCTCGTCACGCTTCATCGGCGACTTCGCAAACGCCGTCTCGACGTTCTCTGCCGCGGTCAACGTCGGAATCAGGTTGAATCCCTGGAAGACGAAGCCGATCTCCTGAGCGCGCACCTCCGCGAGCTTCGAATCCGCCAGGCGGGAGACGTGCTTGTCGCCGAGCACGACCGATCCCGACGTCGGCTTGTCGAGAGCGCCGAGCATCTGGAGCAGCGTCGACTTCCCGCCGCCGGTCGGTCCCTGGATCGCGACCATCTGACCGGTCGGAATCTCGAGGTTCACCCCGCTGAGGGCTGTGACTTTGCGTTTCTTCTGGACGTACGTCTTGGTGACGTCCTGCAGTGAATACATGGGGTTCCGTTCGTGAGGGAGCGCAGGGAGCGCAGGGTCCGGGGGAGAAGGTCAGGCCACGCTGCGGAGGGCTTCCGCGGGCCGCAGTCGAGAGGCTCGCCAGCCACCGATGGCGCCGGCGAGGAGGCCTCCGATCACAGCGAGGGCCACCGCAATGACGATGATGTCGACGGCGATCGGAGCATGCAGCGCGACTTTGGTCGCGGTCGAGGCCGCCTGAGCACCGAACCGAGCTGCGCCACCTGCGACGCCGCCTTCGGCACCGGCCGGTGCGCCGGATCCTGCAGCTGCGCCAGGTGCACCGCCGCCCGCGGCGGCAGCGGTCGTCGCCGCGCCTCCGGAGAGCGTCGGGGCGATGATGTTGATCACGACGATGCCGACAAGCCCGGCCACGACGCCGATGACGCCACCGATGAGACCCTGAACCAGGGACTCACCCGCAACCTGCCGAACGATCCGGCCGTTCGACCAGCCGATCGCCTTCAGCGTGCCGAACTCCCGCGTGCGACGGGTGACGCCCGAGACAGTGAAGAGGATCGCGATCAGGAACGCGGCCGCGAGCACGATGATCGAAAGCCAGGTGCCGAGACTCGAGACGAGGCCTGAGGCGGTCGACAAGGACCCTGAAACACTCGACGCCAGGTCGGATTCCGTCGAAACGGTCGTCTTGGGCAGCGCCTTCTCGAGGGTGGTCTTGAGTGTCGAGACGTCGCTCGACGACTTCGCCGACACGTAGACGTTGCTGATCTTGCCGGTCAGACCCGAGATCTTCTGGGCGGTGTCGAGGGGAATGTAGAGGTTCGACGCGGTGGTCGACGACGAGGACGTCGACGAGACGATGCCGATGATGGCGAACGTGGTACCGCCGATCTTCGTCGTCTTGCCCACCGTCAGGCTGTTGGTCTTGGCGTAGGACTTGTCGACCACGACCACGTCCTTGCCGGTGTCGGCGGCCGTAAACGTCCGACCGCTCGTGAGTGAAACGCTCGTGAGCGGACCGACTGCGGCGCCCGTCACGCTGACACCCTCGACAGTCGACGAGTTAAAGCTGAAGGAGCCGCCGCCGAAGCCGCCGCCCCCTCCGGCTGCGCCCTGCTGCGTGCCGGTGCCACCCGTGCCACCCGCGCCGCCGGTCGTGCCGCCTGTGCTGCCCGAGGTGCCGGACTGGGTCTTGGTCGTGCCCGAGAAGTCGGTGTCCTGGAGGGACAGGGTCGCGGCTGCGGCCTTCACTCCGCTCGTCTTCTGGACAGTGGTGAGAGTCGAGGCGGCGAAGGTGCTGGTGCCTCGCGCTGCCGTGAGCTTGCTCTGCGAGAGAGACGTGCTGCCGCCGCTCGTCGCGCCGCCACCCGCGCCGAACGCGAACGTCGGGCGGCCGCTGGTCGACGGCGTGGCCGTCTCGCTGATCGTGATGTCGGTTCCGACGCCATAGACCGACTGGAGAACGGTCGACTGAGCGGCTTTCACGCCTCCAGCGACCGAGTTGACGATAATGACGAGAGCGATGGCAAGGGCCATGCCGGTGGCGATGATCGCCGTCTGTTTGCGCCGATTGCTCAGCTCGCGGAACAGGTAGGTGAAGAACATGGGTCTCCTGGAAGGGGGTCGTAGGGCTGTGAGTACAGGGGTGAACGAGCCGGGCCAGGAAAGCGTGGACAAGGCTCGTTCTCCGGAAGACTAGGCAGCCGAGTTATCGGACACCTATCGCCTACCTTGCGAACTCCCATGACTGGATTTGTCAGGTTTTCTCATTAGGTGGGCACAGGCGGCTCATAGAAAACCCCCGATACTTGGAAACGTGACCACTTCAGCCCCCATCACTGCAGCCGCCGCTCCGCGCCTGACTCGCGCCGACGGATCGCCCCTTCGAGTTCTTGTCGTTGACGACGAGAACAGCCTCACCGACCTGTTGTCCATGGCTCTTCGCTACGAGGGCTGGGACGTCAAGGCGGCACCCGACGGCCAAACCGCCCTGACGCTCGCTCGGGAGTTCAAGCCCGACGCGATCGTGCTCGACGTCATGCTCCCCGACATCGACGGGCTGCAGGTGCTCGGACGTCTCCGCAACGGCGGCGACGACACCCCGATCCTGTTCCTCACGGCGAAGGACGCCGTCGAAGACCGCGTCACGGGCCTCACCGCCGGCGGCGACGACTACGTCACGAAGCCTTTCAGCCTCGAGGAGGTCGTAGCGCGTCTTCGCGGCCTCATCCGCCGCTCCGCCGCGATGGTCTCCGAGGGTGGCGACTCCCGCATCACCGTCGGCGATCTCGTCCTTGACGAAGAGAGCTACGAGGTCAACCGCAACGGTCGCGAGATCGAGCTGACCGCCACCGAGTTCGAGCTGCTCCGCTTCCTGATGCGGAACCCTCGCCGCGTCCTCTCCAAGGCCCAGATCCTCGACCGGGTCTGGAGCTACGACTTCGGCGGCAAATCCAGCGTCGTCGAGATCTACATCTCGTACCTGCGCAAGAAGATTGACGCCGGCGAAGAACCCATGATCCACACCGTCCGTGGCGTGGGGTACGTGATCAAGCCCCTCTCGTGAGTACCCACCCGGTGGCCACCGTTCGACGGTGGGCCAGTAGCTTTCGAGCTCCGATGACCCTTCGACGTCGACTCGTGCTGACGATCGTCGCTCTCGCAGCAGGTCTGAGCCTCGTAATCGGACTCGTCGCTGTTCTGTCGCTCCACAGCATCCTGCTCAAGCAGCTCGACACTCAAGTTGACTCGAGCGTGCTTCGCGCCACTCAACAGCTCGGTCTTCCCGCCGGTGGGGTGGGATTCACGGATGGAGGTCGCGGCCAGGTTCCCGGAACCATCATCGCTGCCAGCCAGGGCACTGCAAGCAGTCAGGTGTCGGCGGGCCAGGCGCTTGTGGGTGAGGACGGCCGATTTGCGACCGTCTCGAGCGTGCTCGGCGACAAGCTTCGGTCTGTGAAGGCGTCGGCACAGACCGCGGTGCCGACGACGCTCAACCTCGGTGGAAGTTATGGCGAATACCGAGTCAAAACGAATACTGTCACGCTGGCGAACGGCGCGGTTTTTCATGTGTCTGTTGGCCTTCCCTTGTCGCCGGTGACGGGGCCGGTGACCCAACTCATTATCAGCATCGCCATCGTCGCCGCTGCCGCTCTTGCCGCATCGATTGCGTTCGCACTTTTTAGTGTCCGCTACGCCCTAGGCCCCCTTCAGCGCATGGCTGAGACGGCGTCGAGGGTGGCCGACATGCGACTCGATCGCGGAGACGTTGCTCTCGATGCGCGGGTTCCTGGAGAGGATACAGACGACCGAACCGAGGTCGGCCGCGTCGGATCCGCCATGAATCGGATGCTTGGCCACGTGTCGAACGCGCTGACGGCACGCCAGGAGTCCGAGAACAAGGTGCGCCAGTTCGTCGCCGACGCGTCGCACGAGTTGCGCACACCGCTCGCCTCCGTCCGCGGCTACGCCGAGCTCACGCGCCGTATGGGCAAGGACCTTCCCGAAGACGTCGTCTATGCGATGGGCCGCATCGAGTCCGAGTCGGTTCGCATGACGTCTCTCGTCGAGGAGCTTCTTCTTCTCGCCCGTCTTGATGAGGGCACGGACCTCGTCAAGAAAGACGTCGACGTGACCCGCATCGTTCTCGATGCCGTCCATGACACCGGTGTCGCCAACGCGTCGCATCAGTTCCAGGTCACGGTCCCCGAAGAGCCGATCACCCTGATCGGCGACCCGATGCGCCTGCATCAGGTCGTGGCAAACCTCCTCAACAACGCCCGCACCCACACGCCAGAAGGCACCGAGGTCTGGGTCACCCTGGAGCGTGACGACGCAGCGCGCGAGGCCGTGATCAAGGTGGCCGACAACGGCCCTGGAATCGACCCCTCCGTGATGC
>JAODMX010000246.1 GCA_025464735.1 Frondihabitans sp.
GCGCCGCCAAGGCCGCGAACGAAGCGTGGGTCACCTTCATGGCAACGGAGTTCGGGCCGAAGAACATCACGGTCAATGCGGTCAACGGCGGGCTCATCGACACCGACTCGCTCGACTACTTTTACAACTCGGTGCCCGGCATGGCACCGATGCAGAGCGTGATCGAGAAGATCCCGCTGCAGCGGAAGGGCACTGCCGACGACATGGCAGACGCCATCGACTTCCTGCTCAGCGACAAGGCCGGCTACATCACCGGCCAGACACTCTCCGTCGACGGCGGGCTCACGATCGTCGCGCCCCCGTTCTGGGCCGACACGACGAGTCCCTTGCGCGACGCGGTCCTCGGTGGCTCCGACGAGTCCTGATCGCGCCGACGAGGCGCTTCGCGTCACGACCACACCCTGGTCGCTCGGCCGACTCAGGCTCGGGCACCGGGTCGTCGTCGGCAGCATGCACACGGGCCTCGAGGTTCGAGACGATGGCGGCGAGGCCCTGGCGCGCTTCTATCAGGAGCGCGTCGAGGGCGGCGCGGACCTCGTGATCACGGGCGGTCTGGCCGTCAACTCCGAGGCGCGCGGCGGCGCCGACTACGCGGTGCTCGGTACGCGGGATGCGGATGCCCGCCTCGCGAAAGCCGTGACGGTCGTGCACGAGGCCGGGGGAGCGATCTCCGCGCAGCTCTTCCACGCGGGGCGGTACGCACTGACCGACGGTCTCGTCGGTGAAGACGGGGCGCCCGTCGTCGCGGTCGCGCCGTCCGCAGTGCCGTGGCGAGCCGCCCGGGGAGCCGTGCCGGTCGCCTTAGGCGAGCCAGGGATCCTGCGCACCATCGACGACTTCGCCGCCGCGGCCCGGAGGGCGGAAGAGCTGGGTTTCGACGCCGTCGAGGTCATGGCGTCCGAGGGATACCTGATCAATCAGTTCTGCTCCCCGATCACCAATCTCCGCGACGATGCGTGGGGTGGCGACTCGGCACGCCGCCGCCGGTTTGCGGTGGCCGTCGTCGAAGCGATCCGTGACGCGGTTTCGCCGGGCTTTCCCGTAGGTGTCCGAGTCTCGGGTGACGACCTCATGCCTGGTTCGTCGACCCCCGACGAAGTCGACGCGCTCGTGGTCGCCCTGGTCGCTGCCGGTGTTGACGGCATCAGCGTCGGGGTCGGTTGGCATGAGTCCCGGGTTCCGACCGTGCAGGCCGCCGTGCCACACGGCGTCTGGGTGCCCTTCGCCGAACGGCTGGCGCGCGTGGTGCGAGCGAGCTCCCGCCCCGAGGTGGCGGTGATTGCGAGCAATCGCCTGACCGATCTTCGTGACGCCGAAGACATCCTCTCCCGCGGCATTGTCGACGCGGTGGCTTTGGCGCGTCCCTTCCTCGCTGACCCGGCCATCATCGCGAAGAGCACGTCGGGCCGCTTCGACCTCGTGACGACCTGCATCGGCTGCAACCAGGCGTGCATCGACAGGTCGCTCTTCGGCGAGCCGGTGTCCTGTCTCGTCAACCCGCGCGCGGGCCGTGAGCTCGAGTTCCCGCTCCTGCCTTCCCAGCGCCCTGTGCGTGTCGCCGTTGTCGGCGCCGGCCCGGCCGGCCTTGCGGCAGCCCTCGACCTTGCCCGACGTGGCAACGACGTCACCGTCTTCGAGGCGCGTGACGGCCTCGGCGGGCAGTTCGACCTGGCGGCGTCCATCCCGGGCAAAGAAGACTACGCCGGCCCGGTCCAGGCGATGCGGCTCGAGCTCGAGCTCCTGGGCGCCTCGATCGTCACCGGCCGCCACGTCGGTGTCGACGATCTCCGTGGGTTTGATTCCGTCGTCGTCGCGACAGGCGTCGAACCGCGCACCGTCGACATTCCCGGCAGTGAGCTGCCACACGTCCTCAGCTACGAACGGGCGCTTCGCGACGGCGTCCTCTCCGGAACCGTCGCGATCATCGGAGCCGGGGGCATCGGCATCGACACCGCCGCCTACCTCGTCGAGTCCGGCCACGAGGCGGTCCGGGCTGATGCCTTCGTGCTCGCGAATGCCCTGCCGGCCTCGGGCGTCCTCGCTTCCTCTGCTCCGCAGCGACGTGACGCGACCCGCCCGCATCCGATTCGCCCGGGATCCGACGTGACCGTCCTCTCCCGCTCCGGAAAGTTCGGCAGTGGCACGGGCCCCACGTCCCGCTGGGTCGCACTCGGTCGCCTCCGCGCGGCGGGCGTCACGCTCCTCGGGGAGGTCGCGTATCGACGGATACTGCCCGGCGTCGTCGAGGTCACGGACGCCGCGGGGGCGGTCATCGCCGTTCCTGCCGACGTCGTGATCGTCTGCGCGGGCCAGGAATCCGTGACGGGTCTGGCCTCGTCGCTCGCGGCGGCTGGCATCGCCCACACCGTCATCGGTGGGGCACTCGATGCGCGTGCGGTCGACGCCGTCCGCGCTACTGCGGAGGGACTCGAGGCCTCGCGTCGCGTCGCGCCGTAGTGCGTGCGAGAACCGGGGTTCTGGCCGGTGTCCCACTGCCGCGGCGCTGGGACACCGGCCAGAATGTCGGTTGTCGCCGGAGTTGACGCGGAGGGATTGGCCGTATGGCTCCGCGTCTGACACAATGAGAGGTCGAGTCTGCGGCCGCCCGACCCTCTAATCAGGCAGCCGTCGCTGAACAACCTCAGCACAAGACCCATCAGAGCTTTCGAGCCGAGTGTGCCCCCACGCTCACGGCTAGCAACTCGCCCCAAAATAATGCCTACAGGAGAATTGTGGCTGTCAAGATCCGTCTGAAGCGTCTCGGTAAGATTCGCGCCCCGTATTACCGCATCGTCGTCGCCGACGCGCGCACCAAGCGCGACGGTCGTGTCATCGAAGAAATCGGCAAGTACCACCCGACCGAGGAGCCCTCGCTGATCGAGGTCGACTCCGAGCGTGCCCAGTACTGGCTCGGTGTCGGCGCCCAGCCGACCGAGCAGGTCGCTGCACTCCTCAAGCTCACCGGCGACTGGGGCACCTTCAAGGGCGACAAGGACGCGACCAACACGGTCAAGGTCAAAGAGCCCAAGGTTGCATACGAAGCTGACCTCAAAAAGAAGCCTGTTCTCAAGCCCAAGGCTGAGAAGCCGGCTCCCGTTGTCGAGACCGTCGTAGCCGACGAGACCGACGCTGCTGCAGACGCCGACAAGGCA
>JAODMX010000134.1 GCA_025464735.1 Frondihabitans sp.
TCCTCGTGGTGCCCTACATGGCGTGGACCTTCCGAGGGAGCAAAGAGTGAGTTCAGCAATCGAATCCGTACCCGTCGTCACCGACCATGTGCCTCATCGCTCGTCGGCGGAGGCTTCCTTCCCGAACCGCCGGAGGACGCAGTGGGGCCTCGTCGGGCTCTGGATCGCGCTCGTGATAGCCGCGATCATCTGGATCGTCCCGTTCGCGTTCATGTTCCTCACCTCGGTCAAGACGCAGGCCGACGTGGCCAACCTCGCCCCGTGGGCCTTGCCGACGAGCTGGGATTGGGGAAACTATGCGGGCGCTGCGGCTGTCGGAAACATCTGGCAGTCGGGCCTGAACAGCCTCATCATCGCCGTGATCAAGGTGCCGCTCGGCCTGTTCATCTCGGCGCTGGCCGCGTTCTCCCTCTCACGGCTGAAGTTCAGATGGCAGCGGGGGCTGTTAGCCGCCATCGCCCTGGGTGCCCTGATCCCCGTGCAGGTAGCACTCGGCCCGCTGTTTTCGACGATGCTCGACCTCAACCTGCTCAACACGAAGCTCGGACTGATGCTGCCGTACTTGGCCTTCGGAGTGTCGTACCAGATCTTCATCCTCTATGGCTTCTTCAAGGCGATCCCCGAGGATCTCGACGAAGCCGCACGTCTCGACGGCGCCTCGAACTGGCGCCTGTTCTGGCAGGTGATCCTGCCGCTGGCGAAGCCGGCTCTCGCGGCTCTGTTCATTCTCGACTTCGTGTCGACCTGGAACGAGTACCCGATGGCTCTGACCTTGCTGCAGACGACGAACGAGTTCACGATCCCGCTGGGGATCACGAACTTCCAGACGCAGTATGGGTCGAACTACCCGCAGCTCAACGCCTACATCATCATGTCGATCTTCCCCGTCCTCATCGTCTATCTCATGTTCCAGAAGTACTTCGTCCGCGGTGCCCTCGCCGGCGCCGTGAAAGGTTGATCATGACCCACCCCACAACGCGGTTCCACGCAGGATCCGTTCTCTTCGACGTGCTCCGCGATCACGACGCGGCCGGAGTCCTTCGCCGACGCGCTCCCTCGATCGTCGACTCGACGCTCCTGCACACGTTCCACGCCCAGCCCGTCGGGTTGGTCCTCGACACCGAATCCGGCCTCAGCGACGGCGATCGTCAGCAGATCCTCGCAGAGCTGGAGGCGATCGGATCCAGAACGGTCGAGGTCGCGGATCCGGCTGCCCCATCTGCCCCATCGCGCTCGTATGAGGCCGACGACGTGGCGGTCGCGTCGGTGCGCGTCTCCTTCGAAGCCGCGGTCGGGCGATGGGAACGCTTCGAACTCCTCCTGGAAGGCCCGGCTCACGGAAATCCCTTCGTCGATGTCGAGCTCACCGCACGATTCTTCGGCCCGCTCGATTCGGTCCACGACGTCCTCGGTTTCTACGATGGCAACGGACGATACGTCGTGCGGTTCTCACCCGAGACGATCGGCGAATGGCGATTCGAGACAACCAGCAACGCGCGATCCCTGGACGACGTCGCAGGCTCGTTCATCGCGACCGAAAGCCGATCGGACGGACCGGTCCGCGCCGCCGACACCTTCCACTTCGCGTACGCGAGCGGCAAACGCTACCTGCCCATTGGAACGACGAGCTACGCGTGGACACACCAGGACGACGCTCTCCAGGAGGAGACCCTGCGGAGTCTCGAGAGCGGTCCGTTCACCAAGATCCGAATGGGCATCTTTCCGAAGTCGTACACCTTCAACAGCAATGAGCCGTCGCGGTTCCTGTTCGAGAGGCGAAGCGACGGAACGTTCGACTTCGAACGGTTCGACCCCGAGTTCTGGCACCATCTCGAGGGGCGAATCGATCAGCTCGACGCCCTCGGCATCGAGGCCGACCTCATCCTTTATCACGCCTACGATCGCTGGGGCTTCTCGAGAATGGATCCGGCATCCGACGACAGGTATGTGCGGTACGCGGTGGCTCGACTGTCGGCGTTTCGCAACATCTGGTGGTCGTTGGCGAACGAGTTCGACCTGCTGTTCGAGAAGACCGAGACCGACTGGGAACGCTGGGCCGGGATCATCCAGCGCTGGGACGCGTCGGATCACCTCAGGTCGATTCACAACTGCCGCGTCGTCTACGACCACTCGCGTCCGTGGATCACGCACGTGAGCATGCAGCGAACGGACACCTTCAAGACGGCCGAGATGACGACCGACTGGCGTCACGCCTGGGGCAAGCCCGTCGTGGTCGACGAGTGTGCCTACGAGGGCGACATCGACCAGGGCTGGGGCAACATCACCGGTGAGGAGATGACTCGCCGATTCTGGGAGGGAGCGCTCCGTGGCGGCTACGTCGGACACGGCGAGACCTACATGGATCCGGATGAAATCCTCTGGTGGGCCAAGGGTGGCGCGCTCCACGGGACGAGCCCCGCTCGCATCGATTTCCTCACCGAGGTGATCCGCGCGAGCCCGCGGGGAATCCTCGAGCCCCTGGAGACGGAATGGGACGTCACCGTCGCCGGCGAGGAGGACGAGTACTACCTCTACTACTTCGGCCTCAGCCGTCCCAGTTTCCGGCGGTTCTTCCACGACCCTCGTTTCGCCTGGACGGTCGACGTGATAGACACGTGGAACATGACCGTCGAAACCCTCGGGGAGACGCAGTCAGGGCGGTTCGTCGTGGACCTGCCCGGTCGACCCTACTTCGCCGTGCGCTTGCGACGGTCGGAGACCGCCAGCCAAGCAGACGAGGCACAAGCATGAATCGACTCAGCGGGAAGACCGCTCTGGTAACCGGGGCCGCGTCGGGAATTGGTCGGGCGATCGCCGACGCTTTCGTCCGCGAGGGTGCGCGAGTCGTGTACGCGGATCGTGACGTGGCGGGCGCCAAGGCCGCGGCAGCGTCCGGTGGTATCCAGTCCATCGCGGTCGAGATGGACATCGCTGTCGAGGCGAGTGTCGAGTCGGGTTACGCGCTGGCCGCCGAGGCCGACTTCGTGCCCGATGTCGTCGTAGCCAACGCCGGTGTCCAACTCTTCGGGCACGATGCGAAGATCGCCGATCTCGACCTCGAGACCTGGCAGAAGACGATCGACGTGAACCTCACCGGCACCTTTCTCACTGTCAAACATGCCGTTCGAACCTTCCTGGCCCACGACATCTCCGGGTCGATCATCTGTACGGGAAGCCCGACCGGTCTGAACGGCGAAGGATCGGAGTTCACCGCCTACAGCTCGAGCAAGGGCGGTATCCACTCCCTCGTCCGGGCCAGCGCGATGGCGTATGCCGCCGACGGAATACGAGTGAACACGGTGGTCCCCGGCTACACGGAGACGGGCCTTGTCTCTACCATTTCCGGTGACGCCTCCGCGCGAGCAGGGATCGTCAGCCGCACCCCTCTCGGGCGACCTGGGATCCCGGCCGACGTGACCGGGATCATGACCTACCTCGCTAGCGACGAGTCGTCGTTTGCGACAGGTGCGATCTTCCGCGTCGATGGGGGAATGACGTCGCTGTGACCGCGAGCTCGGCGTGGACGAACGGTGAGCAGCGTCGAACTCTCGGCGGGGGAGGCTGGACGGTCGAGGTGATCGATGCCTCCGTCGATCACATCGCCTACGAAGGGCACGAGATCCTGCGCGCGCTCCGCGTGATCGTGCGTGACCACGACTGGCGGACGATCCCGGCCACCATCGACGAACTCGTCGTGGACGTGCAGTCTTCCGACGAGGTTGTCGTCACGCTGCGCGGACACCACGAGGGGTTGGGGGTCGGGGACGAGTGGTCTGGCCGTCTGCGCTTGCTCGCTGGTCGGTTGACCTTCGATTTCTCTCTCGAGGCTGCGAGTGAGTTCCGGCGCAATCGAATCGGTGTCGTGATCCTGCACCCCGCGCGTCTTGCCGGCCGCCCGTTCACGCTCGTTCACCCGGACGGATCACGCACCGAGTCCACCTACCCTGTCGACATCGCACCGCACCAGCCGGCGCGGGACATCGCAGGACTTCGCTGGGACGATGGGTGCCATCGAATCGACCTGAGTCTTGACGGAGACGTCTTCGAGATGGAAGACCAGCGCAACTGGACCGATTCCTCGTTCAAGACGTACAGCACGCCGCTGTCGCTGCCCTTCCCCGTTCTCGTTCATCCGGGCGATCGCGTTGCGCAGTCCGTCGAGCTGCGCGTCTCGAGCGTGTCGGCAGCGTCGACCGGCTCGCCGCCGTCGCATCCCTCGCCCGAGACGGGGGATGTACCCTCCACTGTCGGACTGGTCGCGACATCTCGGGTCGTTCCGGAAACCGCGGTCGGCGCTTCGACGGCTCCCGGCCCGGCCCCTGCGTCCCTGCCCTGGATGGTCGGCGTCGATGTCCTCGTGGAACTCGATCTGCGTGATCCCGGTTGGGAGCACGCGTTGGCGCGAGCATCCGCGGAGGCCGACCAGGCCCGCCTCGACGTGCGCTTGATTGCCGACCGTGCCGACCAGCTCGACGAGGCCGTCATCGCGCTGCGCGGCGTGGTCCCTCGGCGGGTGGGGGTCTTCGATGCGGCCACCCACGTCACGACCGAGCTGCTCTGGATCCGGCTGGTCGATCTTGCTCGACAGGAGCATCTCGACGCCAGTCTCGTCGGAGGCACCCGCGCGCACTTCACCGAACTCAACAGATCGCAGGCGTCGCTGCCCGGAGGTCTCGGCGGGGTCACGTTCTCCCTCACGCCGCAGATGCACGACACCTCGACGGACCAGGTCGTGGAGTCCTTGGACATCCAGCGGCTCGTGGCCCGTCAGGCGACCAGGATCGCGGCCGGTCGCCCCGTGCACATCGGCCCGGTCACCCTCCGCGCGCGGTTCAATGCGGTCGCCACGTCTGCCGCGCATTTCCCTGCGTCGGTTGTGATCGAGACGGGATACGGCGCGGAGTTCGTCTGGGGATCCACCGATCCACGGCAGAGCTCAGAGGAATTCGCCGCCTGGCTGCTGGCGTCCGCCGTGGCGCTCAGCGTCGAGGGCGTCGAGTCCCTCGCGTTCGCCGAGTCGTGGGGTCCGCGTGGATTCGGTGACGTCGACGGCACTGCCTTCCCGGCAGCCACCGTGCTTGGCTGGCTCGCGGAAATCGCGGGAATGCCAGTTGTCGAAATCGAATCACCACCGCGTGGTGTGGCTGTTCTCGCCGCGCGCCGGCCGGATGGTGTGGCCGTCGTCCTGCTCGCCAACGTCAGCTCTCAGCCCCAGCCGATCAGTGTTCTCGCGAGGGCGCTCGTTCTCCCGCCGTTGCGGGTCGAGCGCCTTGAGATTGTCACCTGACCCGGCTGTGGGAGCCGGTCAGCGGCTCGTCAGAAGTCGACTCGTGTCGAACTCGCGAAGCTCGCGAAGGGACGCGGCGACTTCGCCGCTGAAGTCGTCGCCCCAGCTGCACTCCAGCGAGACGGAGCCGTCGTAACCGTCGTCGAGCAGGGTGGTGAGAAATTCGCGCCAGGGCCAATCGCCCGACCCGATGTAGCGCCGTGCGGTGTCGGCGATATGGACGTGGCCGATGCGGTGCCCGAGGCGGTGCGCAACTGAGAGAGGTTCGTGCTCCAGTTGGATGTGAAAGAGGTCGGCGACGATGGTGACCCCGTCGATTTCGTGGGCGTCGAGGAATTCCGCCGCCTCTTCGATCGTGTAGATGAGGTTCGTCTCACCGACGTGGAGCGGCTCGAGAATGATCCGCAGGTCGGCCGCCAGCGCGATGTCGCGCGCTGCGCGGAGGCTCTCGGCGAAGCGAGCCTCGGCCGCAGCGCGGTCGGCGGTCGCGGGGATGGTGCGTGCCGAGCCCGACCCGAAGACCACCTTGGCGCCTGGCTCCGCGATCGATGCGACAAGAGGCAGAACGCTCGCGAAATAGTCGGTGACGACGTGAAAGGGAACCGCGGGATCAGCCACGCGGACGTCGCCGGAAACGAGGATCGCGAACGACGGGTATCGCCCCCCGGAGTAGGCCGGGTTAAGCGACCATTCGCCCGACGCTGACTGCGTGACCACGTTTCCGACAATGGTTGGCTCAATATAGTCGGCGCCCGCGTCGAGTGCGGCTGTGGTCTGATCGTGGGGAGCGATAACTCCGAACAATGTCATGCGAGAACTCTAGAGCGCTCGGTCAGACCGAGCGCCGGTTCAGCCGATCGGTTGCCTTGCCCAGCGACCAGTTCAGGAGCCAGCCGAGACCGCCGATGAGGGGGAGCATGACGATGACGACGGTCCAGATGACTTTTGTCAGGAGCGACCTCCTGCTGTCGCGCCAGACTTGGATCAGGGCGACGACCTCGAGAGCGAGCAATGCCAAGATCACCAACAGGTGAAGAAAACCAAAGTTCATGAGCATCGTGAATGATATCCCTCGACGAGGTCAGCGCGTGCCGCGCCACGGCGACGCCGCAGCAGCCGCAACGACGATACTCTTGTCGTCTCCCGGGCGCGCGGGATCGTACCAGAGCTGCGTTTCCTGACCGTTCTGCAGCGGATCCTCCGCGCGAATGAGCATCGGCCGCTGCACCCACCGGCGCACGCCGCCCAGGTCGACGAACGTGAACGTCACGGTGGTGAGGATCCGTGTGCTCTCGCGGAAGATCGTGTATCCCCTGTCGCTGACGGTCGCCGTGGTGAGGGTGCCGGTGCGGCGGGCGGCCTCCTGCCGGCTGGCGGCACGGGCCCGTGACATCGCTGCCAGTCCGCCCAGCACGATGAAGGCGGCCCCGAGGCACAGGAGGCCGACTCCGACGAAGACAACGAGCCCTGGATCCTGGAATTTGTCTCGTGCGGCCAGCACGCCGATGCCGGCGCCGGCGAGCAACCCCGCCGTTCCGTAGGCCAGGCCGTATTCTGGCCGTTTCATCACCACGGCCACCCATGCGATTATCGCCGCGATACTCACGAACATGCCGACCGGGATCGCCACCATGGTCAGCGTCGGCGGGTCGCTCTGCCACTCCATCTGAGTCATCACGGCTGTGAAACCGGTCCAGCCGTAGCCGGTCAATGCTCCGCCGCAGACAAGAAGCAGTAACACGACCACCACGCGGGCGAGCGATGGTCGCCTCTCACGCCGAGCCCGGGCCGCAACGGCAGGGTCGCTGGTGCTCATGGTGCCAGTCAAGCGCACGTCGAACGCCGGGGGCAACCGGCTGCATGACTTCGTCTTGTCACTGTCACTTGGGGAGCCGCTGGCTATGGCACGATCACAGAATGGAGACAGCGAAACGAGCCAAGCGTTCGGAGCGCGGACGACCGCGATCCGGGGTTGCTGCCCGACCCGATCTGAGCGCCACGGAGCAGATCTTGGATGCCGCTGCCCGCCTCTTCGTCGATCGCGGCTTTACCGCAACCTCAACCCGATCCATTGCCGACGAGGTCGGAATAAGGCAGTCGTCGCTGTATTACCACTTTCCGAACAAGGAAAGCATTCTGGAGGCGCTGCTCCTTCGCACGGTCGAATACTCGACGAAGGCGATGCGACTTCTCGAGAAGTCGTCCGCCCCCGCGCCCGTGCGCCTGTGGTGCCTCATTGCTTTCGACGTTAACCAGCTGGTGACCGCACCGCACAACGTGGGCACGCTCTACCTCCTCCCCGAGACGCGGCAGCATGGTTTCTCTTCGTTCAGGGACGAACGCGAGGTGCTCCGAAACTTCTACGCCTCCCTCATCACTCAATGCCTGCAGCAGGAATCATCAC
This sequence comes from Frondihabitans sp., assembly GCA_025464735.1. Next base: position 7,692 of record JAODMX010000134.1, read on the forward strand.
GCGCCAGTGCGATGCAACCGAGGGTGACCGGTTCATCCCTCGAGGCACTCATCGACATCGTCTTTGGGATGGTCGAAAGCGTCATCGCGATCCGCGCGGATCGACCGCGCGAGCAACCGGACGAGCTCGTGCTCGCGATCGCTGGTGGCTGCATGCGAGTGCTGGGCTTCGACGATGCGCCGATCAGCTCCTTCCAGGAAGAGGGACAGGCGATCCTGGGGGACATGGCAAAGGTCTGGGACAACCAGGAAGGCTGATGCCACCTCGCATCATGAGGCGGCTAGCTGCGGTTCTTGAGGAGGAGCGCAGTGAGGTGGAAGCCGACGCCAACGGCCGCGATGACGACGTAGGACGTGTCGATCTCGTCGAAGTACCGCGCGAGGTTGACCGGATAGGTGGCGTTGGTCATGTTCCCGTACTCCTGGTACGTCTCGAGGTAGCGTGCCGGCTTGATTTCCTCGTTCCAGTGGTCGAGGAGCTTCTGCGACCCCTGGTGTGTGATCAGCGAGATGTCGTCGGCGTCGAGGCCGTGTTTAGCGAGGAGGTCGTTGACCAGTCGGGGGAGACCGGACCACATGATCGTCTCGTACACCAGAGTTCCCTGTTCTGGGTCGAGCCGATAGGTGGGGATCGGCGTCGCGTTGGCGTCGACGGGGATGCCGACCCACCCCGGCGCGGTACGGGGACGGATGCCCATGGTCATCGATTCAAAGGCGTCGCTGTGGGTGCTGGTGGCGAAGTCGACGACCTCAAAGGGACCCTGCTGACCGACCACGGCGGCCCCGGCCCCGTCACCCGCCGCGTGGGCATGCCCGCGAGTGAAGTCGAGGTGGCGGGTCCAGTTCGACCCGGTCACGACGAGAGCGTGCGTCGAGCTTCCTGATCGGACGCCTTCGGCGGCGTGGACGAGGCCGAGCACGAAGTTGCTGAACTCACTGTTGATGGGAACGACCAAAGTGCTGGGGCCGAGTCCGAGGTGACCGTGCACCGCGTACAGCGGGTTCGGTGCAACGTAGGCGGGCACGGATGCGTAGCCGTAGAGACGGTCGATCTCTTCTGCGTTGACAGTGGCTCTGGCCAGTGCGTCAACGGACGCCTCGACCATCAGCGTCTCGATCCGTTCGGTCGCGCCCAAGACGGCCCGTTGCCCGGCCCCCGTGAATAACGCCGCCTCCCGCTCGCCGCCCTCGGAATGGACGCGCTGATACACCGGATCGTCGTCACCTCGACGTCCCTCGGGGACGGCGAACCCTGCGCCGGCTATCCGTGCAAATGGTGCCGGGCCGCTCACCGTGGATCCTGCAACAGCTGCGCTCTTCGCCGCAGCGGCCACGGGATCTCGCCAGGGTTCACGTGAACGTCCAGGAGCCACGGACGCCCGCTGCCGATCGCAGTGGCAACCGCAGCATCGAAGCCATCCAGGTCAGTGACCGGGGTCGCTTCGATCCCCAGCCCCCGCGCGACAGCCGCGATGTCGATTCTGTGCGCATAAAGGGCACCCGTGCTGGTTCCGTAGATGAGTTCCTGCAGGTTGGCGACCATGGCGTTGCCGCTGTTGTTCAGAACGATCCAGAGCACGGCGGCGCCGGTTTCAGCAGCGGTGTGCAGATCCATACCAGTCATCGCGAACGATGCATCACCGAGGATGGCAACGACCGGAACGTCGGGCCGAGCGAGCTTTGCGCCGATCGCGGCCGGCACCGTGTACCCCATCGATCCGACGTTCAACGAACAGAACACACGCATGTTGTCTCGTGCGACGAAGTGTTCCCCGATCCAACAGAGCGCGTTCCCGTTGTCGACGAAGAGCATCGTCTCAGGCTGTGCCAGTTCACTGAGGCGTGCGGCAACCGCGGAAGCTTTCAGTGTGGAGGCATCCCCTTGCAACTCGGCCGCGGAGATCGCGCGCCGCCTGGTCGGTGAGGCCCGTGGCTGCGCCGGTGTGGACAAACCCGCGACCAGCTCGTGGACGAGGACAGTGACGTCCGCGACGATGCCATGGTCGATCGGCAGTGCCCTCCCGAACTGCAGCGGGTCGGTGTCGACCTGCCAGACGTCGCGGCCGTCGACGAGCGCGGGATCCCAACCGAAGGTGGCTACTTCTCCGAGGCTGCTGCCCAGAATCAGCAGGAGATCGACGTCAGATGACAGAACCGAATCGTGGGTGGAAGGGCTTCCTCCGTAGTTTCCGAAGACCCCGATCGCGAGCGGGTGATCCTCAGGAAACGCACCCTTCCCCTTCATCGTCGTCGCGACGCGCGCACCGACACGATCGGCCAATGCCACAAGGCCTCCGTCGGGCGCCGTGGTCTTAGCACCCTGCCCGGCAAAGATCAGCGGATGCTGCGCGCATTCGAGGGCATCGATCAGCGCCTGGATCTCGCCGGGCCCAGCTCGACGGGCGTCTTGGGCAGCGACGTAGAACGGTCGCGCGGTGGGGGCGGCCGCATTCAAGACATTGGCGGGCATCGACAACATCACAGCTCCAGGCCGCCCCGTGGTAGCAGTGCGAATTGCGCGATGGAGCATCAATGGGAAGTGTTGCGGTTCGGTGACCGAGAGCGATGCTTTCGTCGCGGATCGGAAGATGTCGACCGTGTCCAAGCCACCTCCGCCGCCCGAGGAATCCTGAAGGGCACCACGGCCAAAGAGCCCCGTGGCTATCTGCCCCGCGATGAGAAGCACGGGTTGGCCATCGCTGTTTGCACTTGCCACTGCCGTCAGAGCGTGCGTTGTCCCCGGGCCGGCGGTAACGCAGGCCACCCCCATCTCGCCCGTTGCCCTTGCGTGCCCCTCGGCCATGAAGACAGCGCCCTCCTCGTGCTTCGCCAACACGAATGTCAACCGGGACCGCTTTGCTGTGACCTCGAGCAACGACAGCATGGGGCCACCGGGAACGCCGAAGACCCGCGTCACTCCTGCATCGATCAGGGCGTCGGCCAGGAAGTCAGCCCCGGACCTCCCGACCTTCAGGATCTCGGCAGGATCAGGCGCAGATTTGAGGGAAACGATCGGTGGCATGGGCTGTCCCTTCACCGGAAGCGGGGTCACTGCCATCCTTGCGCGGGTGAGAACTTCTCACAGTCCACACTTCTGTGGACTGATTCGGGCACCTCCGAGAAAGGTCAGCATCTGATGTAATGTCAGTGCATGCTGACTAGTGCTTCTCGAGTTGACGTGATGAACCGGCTGGGTCGCGCGATGGCCGATCCGACCAGGTCCCGGATCCTGCTCGCCCTGCTCGATGGCCCCGGGTATCCGGGTGTGTTGGCGCGTGAGCTCGAGCTGTCGCGGTCGAACGTGTCGAATCATCTCTCCTGTCTGCGGGGCTGTGGGATCGTCGTTGCTGTACCCGAGGGTCGATCGACGAGGTATGAGATCTCGGATCCCCATCTGACGAAAGCGCTCGTCGGGCTGCTGGGCGTCGTGCTCGCGATCGATGACGGCGTCGACTGCGTCGATGACGCCTGCGACGTTCCGCTGTGCTGCGGGGCCGGCGCATGAGCGCCCCGTCCGCGGGTCGTGTCCGGGTTGTCGACGAGGGTCGACGGCGGCTGCTTCGACGCCGAATTCGCTGGATTGTCAGCGCGACCATTGCCTACAACGTCGTCGAGGCGATTGCCGCGATCGTCGCCGGAAACGCGGCGTCGTCGGCGGCCCTGATCGGGTTCGGCCTGGACTCCGTCGTGGAGGTCCTCTCGGCCGCCGCGGTGGCGTGGCAGTTCGCGGCTCCGGATCCTGAGAAAAGGGAAAAGACAGCACTGCGGGTCATCGCGTGGTCGTTCTTCGCTCTCGCCGCCTATGTCACCGTGGATGCCGGTCTGTCTCTGTTTGGTGTGCGGGAAGCGGGGCAGAGCCCGGTCGGTATCGTCCTGGCGGCGGTGAGTCTTGTCGTGATGCCGTTCTTGAGTCTCGCGGAACGGCGCGCCGGCTCCGAGCTGGGCTCGGCGTCTGCAATCGCCGACTCGAAACAGACGCTGATCTGCTCGTACCTCTCGGCGGCTCTTTTCCTCGGGTTGCTCCTGAACGTTCTGTGTGGCTGGGCCTGGGCGGACTCCGTCGCGGCGCTCGTGATCGTGGTCTTTGCCGTCCGTGAGGGGCTGGAGGCGTGGCGGGGTGAGGAAACACACCCCCTATTCGAGGGTCAAGGAGGCGACACCCCAGGGTGAGATGTGGATGAGGTCGATACGAGATCTGCCTTCCTGACCTTCCACGGAGAACCGTTCTGAGAATTGACTGGGCAGTGGATGGTGCGAACCAGCACCCGCCTGGCAGCCGGATACCTGCCGCCGACGACCGCGGAGAGGGAGGGGCGTCATGGTTGCCTCATCCACCCGAGTGCGGATCGATTGCGAGTGATCAATGGTGGACAGGGCACCGGGGTCGACGTAGGCCTGTGGGATGAGGGCCTTCAGCCGTTGTTCTCAGGGAGTGCGCACGAGCGTGTGTCCGAGGTGCTTTTGGACCTCCAACGGCAGGTTCCGTACGCGGCGTCGCTGCTGACGATGCGGAGACATACGCACGGGCCGGATCGGCCGATTCGCAGTTATCGGATGACGCTTGAACAGGTGAGAGACCGGTTGGGTTACTTCATCCCGCACAGTCCCGAAATCCGACTCGTACTGGATGCGCCGCGAGAACTGCTCGACTGGACCCGTGAGCCGGAGTTTCAGGAGACAGTGATCGCGAGGGAGCACCCGCTGACCGCTGGGTTCACGCAGGGAGTGTCCTTCGCGCTCGTTCACGGCATCCGTGTCGTGGGCACGTGGCACGTGAATTTCACTCGTAAGACCGTGTTCAGTCGCAGAGTTATCCAGGCCCTCGATGCCGCCCGAAGCGACCTCGAGGAGGAAGTCGCTGCGTTTGTCGTGGCCGGCGACGTTGGTCTGACGCGCCGCGAGATGGACGTGTTGAACCTGATGGGAGAGGGGCTCACGAACGCGGAAATCGGGGTTGCGTTGCATGTCTCCCGGAATACCGTGACCACCCATGTGGAGCATGTGCTCCACAAGTTGCATGCGGCCAACCGGGTTCAGGCGGTCCGGGCTGCACTCGCCCTGGCTCTTATCTGACCCGCTTGACATGTGTGCTCCAATCACCAGGTGCGTCAGAGAGAGGTCAACTGACCGACGTGCCCGGCCCTGTTCCTGGTTTCGAAACAAGGCTGTTAAGGGGTCTGACGATTGCTCGAGCGGCTGCCGGACAGCCGACGCAGGTAACGCTGCAGGGCGGCTACGTCGCCACGTTCAATGCGACGATCACCGATCTTGCGGGCGTGGCAGCGATGACGATGACGGCACGGAGCGCCCCCTCGAGACGCGTTTCGCGTTCGGCACTGACGCCTGCCGGGGACTCCCTGGCCTCGACTCGCTGTGCAGCGACCTGATCCAGGCCCTGCTCATGGCGGAGGCCGCCACGGGCACTGTGGCCCGCTAAAGGACGCCGGTGCGGCGCTCGTCACGAGCGGTGGGTACGAGGACCGCGCATACGAACCGGTTGACCGAAATTGCCCAAAAGCTAGCAGTCATTCGGTTTCCATGCTAGTTTCGCGGATCAGAGTGAGTCCAAAGAGGGACTACCCGACCTGCGAGGATCAAAGATGTTCCGATGGAAGAGGCTGACGGCAGTAGCCGTCGTAGCAGCAACGGCGGTGGCCCTGACCGGCTGCTCCACAAGTTCCAGCACCAGCACCAGCACTGACAGCAGCAGCACCGGCGGCACCCTGACTCTCGGCCTGCTGGTCCCGGCGACCACGTTCTCCGCCGAGGGAATGAACTGGGCGAACGAGTCGCCCTACGGCCAGGCCGCGTACGACGGCCTCGTTCGCGCCGACACGACCGGCAAGGTCGTCCCGTGGCTGGCCACGTCCTGGAGCTACGACACGGCGAAGACTGTCCTCACAATGAAGCTGCGCACTGACGTCAAGTTCACCGACGGCACGAAGTTCAACGCCAGCGCTGCGGCCCAGAACATCCTTCGTTTCCGCGATGGTGATTCGGCAAACAAGTCGCTCCTCGCAGAGGTGGCCACTGCCAAGGCCGTTAACGCCTCCACGCTGGAAATCGACCTCAAGGCTCCGGATCCGGCCCTCCTCACGTCGTTGACGCAGAACGCGGGCCTCCAGGAATCACCCAAGGCCTTCACGAGCTCGACCATCAAGACCGTTCCGGTCGGTTCGGGCCCGTACATCATGGACACCGCGAACACGGTCGTCGGTTCGTCGTACGCGTTCACCGCGAACCCGAACTACTGGGACAAGAAAGACGTCCACTACTCGAAGCTGGTGCTGAAGGTCTTCTCGACCACCACGGCCCTCCTGAACGCGATTCGGGGCGGCCAGGTCAACGCCGCCAACACGGCCGACAACTCCACGATCGCCCAGATCAAGGCGGCGGGTTTCACGATCAACGCCCAGCAGCTGAACTGGACGGGCATGATCCTGTTCGACCGCGGTGGGGTGAAGGACAAGCCGCTCGCCAACGTCAAGGTGCGTCAGGCGATCAACTACGCGTTCAACACGAAGGCGCTCCTCAAGACAGTCGGAAACGGCTATGGGACGACGACGACCCAGATCTTCCCGACCAACTCGCCGGGATACGACAAGTCGCTCGACTCCTACTACAGCTACAACCCGACGAAGGCGAAGAAGCTGCTGGCCGAGGCCGGTTACCCCAACGGCTTCACGATCACCGAACCCAGCTCGACGCTGCTCGGCTCGACGACCTACACGCTGATCGCCCAGCAGCTAAAGGCGGTCGGCATCACGGTGAACTTCACCGATCCCGGCAACAACCTGATCGCAGATCTCCTGGCGCCGAAGTGGGGTTCGGCCTACTTCATCCTGCAGGAGGATCCGACGGCCTGGCAGATCTTGAACTTCTCCCTGCTGCCGTCCGCCGTGTTCAACCCCTATAAGTACAGCGACCCGACGGTCGTCGCCCTCGCGAAGACGATCCAGACTGGAACGACCGCGGAAGCCAACGCCGCCACGAAGACGCTCAACGAGTACATCGTCAAGCAGGCCTGGTTCGCCCCCTGGTACCGCCAGCAGTCCAGCTACGTGACCGACGCGCACACCAGCGTCACGGTCCAACCGGGTACGGCGTACCCGTACCTCTGGAACTTCGTCCCGAAGTCCTAGCGCGCAGTCGGGTCGGCGGACGCGTTCCGCCGGCCCGACGACGCCCGTTTCACCCCGATCCGCCCTCTCCAGCAAGGGAACACCGATGTTGAGCTTCATCATCCGGCGCGTGATCTCCGGCGCCGTGCTCGTCGTGGTCATCGCGACGGTCGCCTTCTTCCTCCTCTATCTGGGGAGCGGGAACGTGGCCCGCAACATTCTCGGCTCGACCGCCACGCAGGCGGGCGTCGCCGAAAAGAGCCACCAGCTCGGCCTCGACCGCCCGATCATTGTTCAATACGGCGATTGGCTCTCGAATGCCATCCACGGCAACTTCGGTGTCTCCTGGTTCACCGGCCAGCCCGTGTCCGACGCGATCGTGAGCCGCCTCGGCGTGACATTGACGCTCGTCATCGGTGCCACACTCCTCACCGCAGTCTTCTCCGTCTTCATCGGAGTCTGGGCGGCAACGCGTCGCGGCTGGGTCGACAGAGTCGTTCAGTTCCTGTCCGTGCTCGGCTTCGGTATCCCAGGATTCCTGATCGCACTCGCTCTCGTGCTCGTCTTCGCGATCAGCCTCAAGCTCTTTGCCCCGACGGGGTACGTCACCTTCGCGTCGTCGCCGTCCGGTTGGATATCGACGGTCACTCTGCCCGTCATCGCCCTCGCGATCGGTGGGGTCGCGGGTGTGACGCAGCAGATCCGCGGATCCGTGATCGATGCTCTGCGTCAGGATTACGTGCGTACCCTCCGCAGCCGGGGTCTGCCGGCGAGAAGCGTCGTGTTCAAGCACGTGCTGCGAAATGCCGGCGCCCCCGCCCTCGCCGTCCTCGCCGTGCAATTCGTCGGCCTGCTCGGAGGTGCCGTCATCGTGGAGCAGGTCTTCGCGATCCCGGGCATCGGCCAGGTCGCCGTGACCGCAACCAGTCAGGGCGACATTCCCCTCGTCATGGGCCTTGTGCTCGCCACCGCCGTCATCGTCGTCATCGTGAACCTGGTCATCGACCTCGCTCAGGGCGCCATCAATCCGAAGGTCCGACTTTCATGATCGAACCCCTGGCCACAATCCCGTCGCCCGTCGAAGCGGCCCGATCGAGCCACACCTCGCTCCTGCGCCGCCTCCTCAAGAACCCGGTCGGGCTCGCTTCGATGATCTTCCTCGCGATCCTGGTGCTGGCGGCGATCTTCGCCAACGTCATCGCGCCGCACGACCCCAACCTCGCCGACATCAACAATGTCCGCGGCGGCATCACGCCGTCGCATCCCCTCGGCGCGGACAGCGCGGGCCGGGATGTCCTCTCTCGGCTTTACCTCAGTACCCGCTACAGCCTCCTCGGCGCTCTCCTGGCGCTGGTCGTCGCCGCCGTCCTGGGCGTGACGGGTGGTCTCATCGCCGGCTACTTCGGCAAGTGGTTCGACGCCGTGTCGTCCTGGCTCACCGGGCTCCTGATGGCTCTGCCCGGCATCGTCGTCCTGCTCGCTGCGCGCTCCGTGCTCGGCCCATCGCTCTGGATCTCGATGGGCATCTTCGGCGTCCTCCTCAGCCCGGCCTTCTTCCGTCTCGTCTACGCCTCGGTGTCAGCGGTTCGGAACGAGCTCTACGTCGATGCGGCGCGTGTCTCGGGACTCTCCGACGGGCGCATCATCAGCAGGCATATCCTGACCGTCGTCCGGGCGCCCGTCATCATTAAGGCGGCCATGGTCACCGGAATCGCGATCGCGATACAGGCAGGGCTCGATTTCCTCGGGCTGGGCGACACCTCCATCCCCACCTGGGGCAGCATGCTGAACGACGGCTTCCAGAACATCTACACCGACCCCGCGCTGATGCTCTGGCCCAGCCTCGCGATCGCCCTGACCTGTGTCGCGCTGACGCTTCTCGCCAACGCCATGCGTGACGAGCTCGAGCGCTCCGGGGGCAAGAAGCGCCGCCGTCGCGGCACGCCTGTCACGCCGGCCGCCGAGGCCGAGACGATCATCGTTCACGACGAGGTCGAGGAGGCCGACGGAGCGTTCGGTGAAGAGCTCCTCAACGTCAGCCGTCTTCAGGTCGGCTACGACCAGGAGGACGGCACCGTCACGACTGTCGTCAACGACGTCTCACTGGTGGTGCGCCGCGGCGAGGTCCACGGACTCATCGGGGAATCCGGATCCGGAAAGACCCAGACCGCCTGGAGCATCCTTCGCCTGCTTCCCGAGGGAGGCCGGGTGACCGCAGGGAGCATCTCGTTCGTCGGTACGGATCTCACTCGCGCGAACGAGAAGACGATGCTCGGTATCCGTGGCACGAAGATCGCTTACATTCCGCAGGAGCCGATGTCGAACCTCGACCCGGCGTTCACCATCGGCTATCAGTTGGTGGAGCCCATCCGCAACAGTCTCGGCCTGTCGAAGTCCGAGGCGAAGGCGAAGGCGATCGCGCTCCTCACTCGCGTCGGCATCCCGAACCCGGAGCGCACCTTCACGGCCTATCCGCACGAGGTTTCCGGCGGTATGGCGCAGCGCGTCCTGATCGCGGGTGCCATCTCGTGCGAGCCGGACCTCTTGATCGCCGACGAGCCGACGACGGCGCTCGATGTGACAGTGCAGGCCGAGGTGCTCGACCTCCTGCGCGACCTGCAGCAGGAGTTCCGGATGGGCGTGATCCTCGTCACTCACAACTTCGGAGTCGTCGCCGACCTGTGCGACCGGGTCTCGGTCATGCGCGGAGGCAGGATCGTCGAGACCGGCCCCGTCCGGTCGATCTTCGCGAACCCCGAGCACGAATACACGAAGTCGCTGTTCGATGCGATCCTCGAGGACGGCCCGGCCCGCGGCGAGCTGAAGGCCCCGACGGCGATCCCGCTGATGACCGAGTCCGTTCACGTCCCGTCCATCACTACCGAAGGAGCGGTCCGATGACCGACGCGACGATCAGCCCCGACGTGAAGCAGAAGCCGACCACCGACACGCTGCTCGATGTCCGCGACGTCATCGTGGACTAC